>JAFGPU010000334.1 GCA_016936035.1 Acidimicrobiales bacterium | reverse complement strand
CGGGTGACAGGCACAGCACGGCGTCGCGCTCGTTGACGATGCCGCCCTCCTTGGCCACCAGGTTGAGCCCGTCGCGGATGGGGTTGACCAGCAGCACGTCGGCCCGCCGCAGCACGGCCACCGACCGCGGGTAGTCGTCGCGCGTGTCGTAGACGATCGGCGTCCACTCCGCGGTGGCCCACCGCTCGTTGATGCGTTCGACCAGCGCCTCCACGTCCTGCTGGTACTCGATGTAGGCCGGCACCCCGGTGCGGGACGGGTACACCGAGGCCAGGAACACGACCCGCTCCCGCCAGGCGGGGACGCGGTCGAGCAGGTCGTCGAAGGCCTGGAACCCGCGCAGCAGGTTCTTGGACAGCTCGATGCGGTCGACGCGGGCGACCACCATGCGGTCGCCGACCTCGGCGTCGATCTCGGCCAGGGCCGCCTCGCAGGCGGGGCTGACGGCGGCGGCCCGCACGTCGTCGGCGTCGGCCGGGAGCGGTGACACGAAGGTGCGCGGGCCGAGCGCCAGTGCGTCGCCGCAGCAGTCGACGAAGTCCTTCGCCCAGCGGCGGCTGTGGAAGCCGCAGGCCCGGTGGGCGGCCAGGCCGGAGAGCAGCTCGCCGGCGGCGTGGTCGGGCAGCACCCGCAGCCAGGACGGCGTGGCGAACGGGGTGTGGCTGAAGTGGACGGCGTCGATGTCGGGACGCCGCTCGGCCAGGCCCAGGCCCAGCAGGCTGAGGTGGTAGTCCTGGACGAGCACCGCTGCGCCCTCGGGGGCCGCGTCGGCGACGGCGTCGGCGAACGCCTGGTTGACGGCGCGGAAGGCCTGCCACGCCTCGCGCAGGTCGGCCCCGAACGCCGGCTCGCGGGTCAGGTCGTAGAGGCCGTGGTGGACGAACCACAGGATCTGGTTGCTCACGACGTCGTACGCGAGGCGGTAGGTCTCGGCGTCGATGTCGAGGAGGCGCACCCGGAAGTCGTCGGCGTCGACCACGCCGGCGGCGGCCGCGGCCCGGTCGCCGTCGGACATGGCGGCGGCGACCCAGAGCGTGCCGGTGCCGGCGACGAGGGGTCCGATGCCCGAGACCAGGCCACCGGCCCCGCGCCGGGCCTGCAGCCGACCCGAGTCGTCCTGAACGAACGACAGGGGGCCACGGTTGGACACGACGACGACGGGGCGCTCCACGAGTGGACGAGGCTAAACGATGCGCCACACTTGCCCACCGTGCGCGCCGTGATCGCCCCCGACAAGATGCGAGGTACCGCCACCGCCGCCGAGGTGGCGGCGGCGGCAGGCCGGGCCGCCGAGGCAGCCGGCTGGCAGTACCGCCTGGTGCCGATGGCCGACGGGGGCGAGGGCACGCTCGATGCGCTGGGCGGCGCCAACCGCACCACCACCGTCACCGGGCCGCTGGGCGACCCGGTCGACGCCGCGTGGCGGCTCGACGGGCGCACGGCGGTGGTCGAGGTGGCGCGGGCCTCCGGCCTGGCGCTGGTGGGCGGGGCCGAGGGCAACGACCCCATCGGCGCGTCCACAGCGGGCACCGGCGAGCTGCTGGCGGCGGCCGTCGACGCCGGCGCCTCCCGCCTGCTGGTGGGCCTGGGCGGGTCCGCGACGACCGACGGGGGCCTGGGTGCCCTGCGTGCCCTGTACCCGCTGCACCGGCTGAAGGGCGTCGAGATCGTCGTCCTCTGCGACGTGCGCACGTCGTTCGTCGACGCCGCCGAGGTGTTCGCCCCGCAGAAGGGCGCGTCGCCGGCCCAGGTGGAGCTGCTGCGTCGCCGGCTGGAGCGCCTTGCGGACGTGTACCTGGCCGACCACGGCGTCGACGTGCGGGCCCTCGAGGGCGCCGGCGCGGCGGGCGGCCTGGCGGGCGGCCTGGCGGTCGCTGGGGGCCGGCTGACCGGCGGGTTCGACGCCATGGCCGACGAGCTCGACCTGCACGACCTGGTCGAGGGCGCCGACCTGGTCGTGACCGCGGAGGGTTTCCTCGACGAGCAGTCCTTCGAGGGCAAGGTCGTCGGTGGGGTGGCCGAGATGGCCGCGGCCGCCGCGGTGCCCTGCGTGGCCGTGGTGGGCGAGGTGGTACCCGACCTGGCGGTCGAGATCGCCGCGGGCCTCGAGGTGGTGTCGCTGGTCGAGCGCTTCGGCGAGCACCGGGCCCGGCACGACACCGTGTCCTGCGTCCAGGAGGCCGTGGCGGGCGTGCTCGCCGCCCACGCCGGGGCCACCTCGCCTGCCCCGGAGGAATGAGTGACCGTCGCCGGGGGTTGATTACGATTCGGCCGCCACCCCCGAGTCAAGGACCAGGTCTGACATGAGCGTCTCCGTTCGCATCCCCACCACGCTGCGCACCCTGACGGGGGGCCGGTCCGAGGTGTCGCTCGAGGGATCCAACGTGCGTGACGTGCTCACCAACCTCGACGGCGCCCATCCGGGCTTCGCCGCGCGCCTGCTCGACGACGACGGCAACCTGCGTCGCTTCGTCAACGTCTTCGTCGCGGACGACGACATCCGCTTCCTCGACGGTCTCGACACCAAGGTGCCCGACGGGGCCGAGGTGTCGATCATCCCGGCCGTCGCCGGCGGCTGAGCGCGCCCTCCAGGGCGTTAGCACTCGACTGTTGCGAGTGCTGACGGCGCGTGGTTGACTGGCTGGCACTCACATTCGACGAGTGCTAACCCCGTGCCCAACGGAGGGATCCAGGGATATGCCGAAGATCATCGCATACGACACCGAGGCGCGCCGCAGCCTCGAGGCCGGCATGAACAAGCTGGCCGACGCGGTCCGGGTCACCCTCGGGCCGAAGGGGCGCAACGTCGTCCTCGACAAGAAGTGGGGCGCCCCCACCATCACGAACGACGGCGTGTCGATCGCCAAGGAGATCGAGCTCGAGGACCCCTACGAGAACATCGGGGCCGAGCTGGTCAAGGAGGTCGCCAAGAAGACCGACGACGTCGCGGGCGACGGCACCACCACCGCCACCGTG
>JAFGPU010000333.1 GCA_016936035.1 Acidimicrobiales bacterium | reverse complement strand
TTACACCCCCTCGCTGACCACCGCCGTGTGGGTCGGAGGGCTCGGGTCGAAGTTCACCATCACCCTCGGCGGCCGCCAGATCACCGGTGGCAGCTACCCGGCCCGGATCTGGGGTGCGTTCATGAACGCGTGGCAGGAGGGTCACGAGCCCGCAGGCTTCCCGCCCCCGCCCTCGCGCCCCGACCCGGAGCTGCTCGCCGTGCCCGGCGGCATCGACCTCACCCCGCCGCCCCCGCCGCCCCCGCCGCCGGCGCCGCCCGAGGGGGATCCGCCGCCGCAGCTGCCGACGCTGCCGTCCATCCCGCCCCCGCCGGAACGACCCGGCGGACCTCCGGAGCCTGACTGATGCCTGCGGCCGCGGTGATCGCGGGTAGGGTCCCGGCCTGATGAGCCGCTGGGAGTCGCTTCTCGTCGTCCAGGACCACGACACCCGTGCCGACCAGCTCGCGCACCGGCTCGCGACGTTGCCGGTGCGGTCACAGCTCACCGGCGTCGCCGATCAGATCGCCGACGTCGATCGGCGGCTGGCCGCCGTCGACGACCGGAAGGGCGAGCTCAGCCGCAGCCAGCAGCGCCTCGAGGACGAGATCGCCTCGCTCTCCGAGCGGGCCGACCAGGCCGAGAAGCAGTTGTACTCGGGCTCGGTCAGCAACCCGCGCGAGCTGCAGGCGCTGCAGGACGACGTGGCATCGATCCGCCGCCGCATCAGCCAGATCGAGGACGACGAGCTCGAGATCATGGAGCTGACCGAGCCGGTCGACGCCGAGCGGGCCACGCTCGTGGCCGAGCGCGACCGCCTCGACGCCGAGCAGCAGCGCCTGTCCGAGCAGCTGGCGGCCGACGAGGCCGACATCGCCGCGGAGCTCGCCACCGTGCGCAGCGAGCGCGACGCCGCGGCCTCCGAGGTGCCCGACGACCTCTGGCCCGAGTACGACGCCCTGCGGTCGCAGCTGGGCGGCGTGGCGGTCGCCCGGCTGGTCGGCACCACGTGCCAGGGCTGCCACCTGTCGCTGTCAGCCGTCGAGGTCGATCGCATCCGCAAGCTCAGCCCCGACGAGCCGGTGCACTGCGAGGAATGCGGTCGCCTGCTCGTCCGCGACTGACCACGGAGGCGTCCGGCGGTGGTCCTGTGGTTCGCGGGCGGTGCGTTCGTGCTGGTGTGGCTGGTGTTCCGCAGTCCGGCCGTCGACTACCGGCTGGTGGTGGCGGGCGCCCTGCTCCCGCTGGTCGAGCTGCCGTTCGGCTCGCCCCGCGTGCTCCACAGCATCACGGGCGCGGTGGCCCTGCTGGCGCTGGCGATGGTGCTCACGCCGCGCCGGCGGCTGGTGCAGCGCCGGCTGGTGGCCATCCCCATCGGGGTGTTCGTCCACCTGCTGCTCGACGGCATCTGGACCGACACCGACGCGTTCTGGTGGCCGTTCACGGGCTGGGGGTGGAGCGAGGCGCGCCTGCCGGAGCTGGCCCGAGGTGGCGTCGACGTCATCCTCGAGATCGCGGGGGCCGTGGCCCTGTGGTGGTGCTGGCGCCGGTTCCGGCTGTTCGAGCCGGCACGGCGCGACCGGTTCCTGCGCTCGGGCCAGCTCGACCGCGACGTGGCGATGCCGTGACCGTCGCCCGCTCGGCGCTCGCCAGGCCTCTCGGCAGCCCTGAGCTCCCCGGGGCGGCACGATGATCGTCCTCGTGCGCCACGGCCGCACGGCCGCCAACGCCGCCGGCCTGCTGCTCGGTCGCGCCGACCCGGCGCTCGACGACGAGGGGGCACGGCAGGCGGACGACCTCTCGGCCGCCTGCGCGCCGCTGGACGTGGCCCGCATCGTGACCAGCCCGCTCGGTCGCTGCCGCCAGACGGCGGCGGCGATCGCCACCGCGGCCCCGGGCGCGCCGGTCGAGGTCGACACCCGGTGGATCGAGCTCGACTACGGCGACCTCGACGGCCGGCCGGTGGCCGAGGTCCCGGCCGAGACCTGGGGCGCGTTCCGGGCGGACGTGACGTGGCAGCCGCCGGGCGGAGAGTCGCTGGCGGCCCTGGGCGCCCGGGTGCGCGACGCCTGCGGCGACCTGGTCGACGAGGCACGCGAGCGCGACGTGGTGGTGGTCAGCCACGTGTCGCCCATCAAGGCGGCGGTGGCGTGGGCGCTCGGTGTCGGCGACGAGGTGGCCTGGCGCATGTGGGTGGCACCCGCGTCGGTGAGCCGCATCGGCTTCACCGGCCACGTCCCGTCCCTGCGGGGGTTCAACGACCTGTCCCACCTCGGCTGACGCGGCGACCGGTCGCCCAGCCCGGGCCCGCTCCCGGCGAAACCCCGGGCTCGGTCGCCTCTCGTGGCCGTATCGTCGCGAGATGGGACAGGCCATCGCCATCGTCGACTCGTTCACCGACGTGCCGTTCACGGGCAACCCCGCAGGGGTGTGCGTGCTCGCCGCCGCCACATCCGACACGTGGATGCAAGCCGTGGCCGCGGAACTCAACCTGTCGGAGACGGCGTTCCTGGTCCCGCGGCCCGACGGCGACCACGACCTGCGCTGGTTCACGCCCACCGTCGAGATCGACCTGTGCGG
>JAFGPU010000332.1 GCA_016936035.1 Acidimicrobiales bacterium | reverse complement strand
GTGGCGACGACCTTCATGCGCCGAACGTCCTGGCCACGAGCTTGCGCTGCTCGTCGGAGGCGAAGGCGGCGAAGCGCTCGGCGAACCGGGCGCGCGCCGCGTGCTGCTCCGCGTCGAGCTGATCGATCAGCACGCCGAGCACGAGCAGGGCCTCGGGCCCGCCGACCTGGGTGGCGAGCTCGTCGGCCAGCTCGCGCAGGTGGTCGGCCTGGACCTCGCGGTCCTGGTGGGTGCCCAGCACGTCCTGCAGGCCCTTGAGGGACCTGACCATGGGCTTGACCACCTCGGCAGGCCACAGCCCGCCGAACAGCTCGAGCAGGTAGCGCAGCTCCTTGCCGCGCTTGCGCAGCTCGTGCAGGTCGCCGGGCGGGCTGGCGTCGTCGATCGCGGCGCCCATGGCCAGCATGCGCCCGTACACCTTGCGGACACGGCGGCCGGCCACCTCGACGATGGGTCGCTTGGCGTCGGGCCGGTCGCGGGCCTTGCCGAGGTCGCCGTCGAGGAAGGCGCGGTAGCTGGTCCACGCCTCTCGGTAGGCGGGGCCGCGCAGCTCGCGCTTGAGTGCCCGCAACGCGGCGGCCCGGTGACGCTCGAGCAGGGCGCGGACCGGGGCGAGGGCGGCGTGCCGGTCGGCCGGGACCCCGGCGAGCAGGTGATCCCACTCGAGGAGCTGGACGTCGAGGTCGCGCGTGGGGCCCGTGACCCCCTGGATCCATCTGAGGGCGTCACGCTGCTGCTTCAGCGGTCCGGCGGGGAACGCGCCCGCCAGCTCGCGCAGCACCGAACGGCTGCGACGGACCGCCACCCGCAGGTCGTGCAGGAACTCGGTGTCGAGGTCCGCGAGCGTGCCCGGCACGTTGGCCTCGACCATGCCCGCCAGGTCGCGCAGCACGACGAGGGCGGCCCTGTCGGTGCGCTGATCCGGGCGGAGCGCGACCCGCACCCGGGTGCGGATGCCCTCGGGGTCGCCGCCCGAGGCGGCGATGGCTTCGTCGGCCATGGTGGCCGGGGCGTCGACGAGGCCGGCCTCGGTGGTGAGCACCGCGACGACCCGGGCCAGCGGCTTCGGGTAACCCAGCACGCCGGCGACCTCGAGCCGGGGTGTCAGCGGCGCGGGGTCGGCGCCCGTGTCGAGTGCGGCGTGGGTGGCGAGCCGGAGCCGCACGACCGTCTTGAGGTCGTCGTTGCGCACCCGCAGCGGCTGCACCTCGGCCCGCACCCGGGCGAGCGGGAGCAGCGCCCGCACCTCGATGATCGTCGCCACGCGGTCGCGCAGCGGCCCCGGCGGGAGGTCGTCGACCCGCCATCGCCTGTGGCGACCCGCGTCCGCGGAGAGCGCGGCGGCACCGGGGTGCTCGCGGAGCACGAGGGTCGCGCCGGGACGCCCGGGGTGGAGGGAGACGTCGGCACCGGCGGCCCGCAGGCGGCGGTCGGCCGTGTCGACCACGGTGAACGTGAGCGACGTCGGGGGCTCGGCGACCACGTCGAACCGCTCGACCAGGAACGACACCAGTGCAGGAGGATCGACGCCGTCGGGCAGAGCGAACGAGTACGTGGGCACATCGAGCGGCATGGCCCGCCGAGTCTGCCATGCTCGCGGACCGCGGTCGTGGCCGTGGAGGACGTGGGAGGGAGGGTCGAGGTGAGCGACGACACGAAGGGCGGAGCGGACGACGACACGCCCCGCGACACGCCGGACGACACCCCGGGCGAGCCGCCGCCCGGGGCCACCGGCGACCCCGCCACACAGCGCCGCCGGCCCTCGCGCACCATGGCCGCCACCGGCGTGGTGGCCCTGTTCGTGCTCGTCGGGGTGGTCGCCGTGGTGCGCCAGCCACCGCCGCGACCGGACGGCCGGGTCATCCTCTACGGCGACTCGCTGTCGGTCGAGGCAGCCGGAGCGTTCCAGGCCGAGGTCGAGCGCACCACCGACGCGGACGTCGTCATCCGTGCCCTTCCCGGCATCTCGCCCTGCGATGCCCTCGACGAGATGGAGCAGGACCTCGCCCTCGATCCGACCGTGGTGGTCCTGCAGTTCGTCGGCAACAACGCGTCGCCGTGCATCGAGGGCCCCGGCGGGGAGGAGCTCACCGGCCGCGCCCTGGCCGACCGCTTCGAGTCCGACGTCCGTGCCGCGACCGAGATGTTCGCAACCGAAGGCGTCCGGGTCGTCCTCGTCGGGGGCCCGCCTGCGCCCGGTCTGCCGGGCGACGCGAGCCGCGAGATCGCCGACGCCTACGACGAGATCGTCAACGAGTGGGCGGGCCGCGATCTCGGGCGGGTCCGCTACGCGGACGCGGCCGCCACCGTGACCGGCCCCGACGACACCTTCGTCCGCCGCCTGCCGTGCCGGGACGACGAGGGCGAGGACGACGGCTGCGAGGACGGCGAGGTGGTCGTCCGCTCGGCGGATCGCATCCACTTCTGTCCCGTGGAGCACGACGAGTTCGCCTGCCCGGTGCCGGCCCCCGGTGCCCGGCGCTTCGGCGAGGAGATGGCCCGCGTGGCGGGGATGGCACTCGGCGACTACTGACCGGCGCCACGGTGACCGGCGGCGGATCTGATCGTGGATCGGTTCAGCGGTCCACGCAGATCGCCGTCGCCGGCGGCGTCACCCGAACCGGTCGAGGATCGCCAGGGCGGAGCTGCCGTAGCCGCCGCCGAACATGACCGCGTGGTTCAGCAGCGGCTCGAGCTGCCACAGGGCGAGGCGGCCGCGCCAGCCCTCGGCCAGCGGGAGCACCTCGTCGTAGGCGGCGACGACGTCCGGACCGGGGGCGCCGAAGAGGTGGAGCATCGCCAGGTCGACCTCGCGGTGTCCCCCGTAGGCGGCCGGGTCGACCAGCCACGGGTGGCCGTCCCGGCCGACGTGCACGTTGCCCGACCACAGGTCGCCGTGGACGCGGGCCGGCGGCTCGGGCGGGCCGGCCAGGTCCGGCAGCCGGTCCCGCAGGCGGTCGACCAGCCGGTGTGCCCGCCCGTCGACGGCCCGGCGCTCGACCGCACGGTCGACAAGGGGCACGATGCGGCGTTCGAGCCAGAACGTGCACCAGTCGCGCCCGACCGGCGTGTTGCGCTGGGGCTCGCGCCCGATGAAGCCGTCGCGGTGCCATCCGAAGCTCGGTGCGCCGGCCCGGTGCAGCAGCGCCAGCTGCCGACCGAGGACCCCGTCCGTGTCGGCGGTCGGGCTGCCCGGCTCGACCCACTGGAGGACCAGCACCTCGGCGGTGAGCGAGACGACCTCCGGCACCGACACCCCGGGCACGGCGCCCAGCCACCGCAGCCCCTCGGCCTCGACGGCGAGCAGGCCGGAGGGCAAGCCGGCGGCCGACTTGGCGAACACCTGCCGCCCGCCCGCCAGCTCGACCCTGCCCGCGTCGCTGATGCACCCACCGCTCACGGGCGTCACCCGCTCGACGCGGGTGCCGAGTGCGACGGCGACGGCGTCGGCGAGCAGTGCGCCCACCTCTCAGCCGTGCCGGGCGCGGATGTGCTCGACCAGCCCGTGGCACGCCCGCTCGAGCAGCTCGTACGCGCGCTCGAAGCCGTCGGACCCACCGTAGTAGGGGTCGGGCACGTCGGCGATGTGCGCGTCGGGACCGAAGGCCGTCATGCGGTGCACCTTGGCGCGGGCCCCGTCGTCGGGCACGTCGCGCAGCAGCGCGCGCTCGACCATGTCGTCGGCCACCAGCAGAAGATCGAACCGCTGCCAGTCGTCGGGGCGGACGCGCCGGGCACGCAGGTGGCGCAGGTCGAGGCCGCGGCGGTCGGCCTCGGCGATGGCGCGGCGGTCGGGGGGATCGCCGGCGTGCTCGCCGCTGGTGCCCGCGCTGTCGATCTCGACCACCGCGCCGAGCCCGGCATCGTCGACGACGCGGCGCATCACGGCCTCGGCCGTCGGCGAGCGGCAGATGTTGCCCCAGCAGACGAAGAGCACCCGGGTCGTCGCGGCGGGCTCGGCGAGGGGCTCGACGGTCATGGGCGACCGAGTGTAGGGCCGGTCGATCGCGCTCCCGCAGCGCCGGGCGGCACGGCGACCGGTCGGTCGGCGGGCGGCGACGGGTGTGGTTGGCGTCGAGGGGGTGCGGCGGGAAGTGACCCTCTACGCTTCGTGTCTCCCCAGGTCCACGGCACAGGAGGGCACGGACCGTTGATCACGTTGGTGCTGGGCGGCACGCGCTCGGGCAAGTCGCAGGTGGCCGAGGCCCTGGTCGCCGCCGTCCCCGGCCCCGTCACCTACGTCGCCACCGGGCGAGCCACCGACCCCGCCATGGCGGCGCGCATCGCCGCCCACCGTCGGCGCCGCCCCGCGGCGTGGGCGACGGTCGAGGCCGGCGCCGACCTGCCCTCGGTCGTGCGGGACCTCGAGGGCACCGTGCTCGTCGACTCGCTGGGCACCTGGGTGGCGGCGCACGCCGACCTGGCGCCCGACACCGACGCGCTGTGCTCGGCCCTCCGCGCCCGCGCCGCCGGCGACACGGTCGTCGTCTCGGAGGAGGTGGGGCTGGGGGTGCATCCGCCGACCGAGGTCGGCCGCCGCTTCACCGATGCCGTCGGCGACCTGAACCGCAAGGTCGCCGACGACGCCGACCGCGTGCTGCTGGTGATCGCCGGTCGGGTGCTGCCGCTCGATCGGGTGGCGGGCCCGGCCTGATGCGGTCGGCACTGGGCCTGCTCACCATCGCCGGTGGGGCAGCGGCCCCCGACACCCGGGCGCCCGCCTGGTTCGGGCCGGTCGGCGCGCTCGTCGGCCTGGCGGTCGGCGCCGTGTGGTGGGCGGCGGGCGAGCTGTGGCCTCCCGTGCTCGCGGCCGTCCTGGCCGTGGTCGCCGACGCCGCCCTCACCGGGATGCTGCACCTCGACGGGCTCGCCGACAGCGCCGACGGCCTGCTGCCGCCCACCGACCGCGACCGCAGGCTGGCGATCATGTCCACCCCCGACGTCGGGGCGTTCGGCCTGGTGGCGGTCGTGCTGGTCCTGAGCGCACGGGTGGCGGCGCTGGCGGCGCTCGCCCCCGATCCGCTGCTGCTCGCGGGCCTGTGGGCCGGTGCGCGAGCGGCGATGGCGGTGACGATGGCGGCGGTGCCCTACGCACGGCCCCGCGGCACGGCGTCGGCGTTCGCCGGGGGGCGCCGCGGCCTGCCGGCTGTCACCCTGGCGGCTGCGGTCGGTGTGGTCGTCGCCACCGTCGGCGGGCTGGCCGGAGCCGTCACGGCGGCCGGGCTGCTCGCCGGGTTCGCGGGCGTCGTGGTGCTGGCGGTGCGCCGGCTGGGCGGGTACACGGGCGACGTGCTCGGCGCGGCGGGGGTGGTGGCCGAGACCGTCGCCCTGCTGATCGCGGCGGCTCGCTGGTGAGCGCAGGCATCTCCCTCGATCGGTGGGGCCGGCGGGCCCTCGGTGCGGCGGCCGGGTTGGCGCTCGACCGCCTGGCGGGCGAGCCGCCGGTGCCGGGGCCGCTGCACCCCGTGGCCGTGTTCGGAGCCGGCGTCTCGGCACTGGAACGGCGCATCTATCGCGACGGGCACGCGGCGGGGGCCCTGCTCGCCGGGGCGGGCGTGGGGGCCGCGGCCGCTGCGGGAGCCGCGCTGCGGTCGCCCACGGCGGCCACCTACCTGTCGACCGCGGGGCGCGGCCTGCACGATGCCGCCCTCGACGTGGCGGCCGCGCTCGACAGGGGCGACCTGGACGACGCCCGCGACCGGCTCCGGTCGCTGGTGGGCCGTGACCCTGACCACCTGGACGAGGCCGCGATCGCCCGGGCGGCCGTCGAGTCGGTGGCCGAGAACACCACCGATGCCATCGTGGCACCGGCCCTCTGGGCCGTGGCGGCCGGTCCGGTCGGCGCCCTCGTCCACCGGGCCGGCGACACGCTCGACTCGATGGTCGGGTACCGCGACGCGCGCTACCGGCGCTTCGGCACCGCCTCGGCCCGCCTCGACGATGCGCTCGCCTGGGTGCCGGCGCGGGTGACCGCCGGCCTCGTGGCCCTGGCACGACCGCGCCGGGCCGCGGCGGTCGCCCGTCTCGTGCGCGCCGACGCCCGCCACCACCCCTCCCCCAACGCCGGCGTCGCCGAGGCGGCGTTCGCCGCCGCGCTCGACCTCCGCCTCGGCGGCGGCGAGAACCGCTACGGGGAGGTGGTCGAGCGACGCCCGGCGCTGGGTCGCGGGCGCCGACCCGGACGTGCCGACGTGCGCGCGGCCGTGGCCCTGTCCCGCGACCTCTCGTGGCTGCTCGCGGGGCTGCTCGCCGCCGGGGGCGTGGCCGCCGTCCGGGTGGGACGCGGGGCGGCGACGACGGCGACGGCGACGGCGCGATGCGAGGACGCGCGGGCATGACGCACGCGCACCACGACGCCCCGGTCGTGCCGCCGGCCGGCGATCACGGCGGCGACGGCGCCCATGTGGCGGCAGCCCTCGGGCTGGACCCCGACGAGGTCCTCGACCTGTCCGCCACCCTGAACCCGTTCGCGCCCGATGTCGCCGGGCTGGCGCGGCGGCACCTCGGCGCGCTGCGCCGGTACCCCGACGTGCAGGCGGCGGAGGCGACGGTGGCCGAGGGGCTCGGACTGCCGGGCGACCGGGTGGTGCTCACCGCGGGCGGGGCGCAGGCGATCGCCCTGGTGGCGGCGCAGGTCAGGACCGGCTGGGTCGACGAGCCCGACTTCTCGCTCTACGGCCGGCACCTCGTCCACCTCGATCCCCGGGCTCCCCGCTGGCGGTCCGACCCGCACAGCCCGTCGGGGCGGCTGGCCGGGCCCGACGCCCAGGCCGGCGTGTGGGACGAGGCCTTCCTTCCGCTGTCCGCCGGCGTGTGGACGCGCGGGCGCCCCGGATGGGCGCTCGGCTCGTTCACCAAGGCGTTCGCCTGCCCGGGCCTGCGGGTGGGATACGCGGTGGCCCCCGACGGCGATGAGGCCGACGCCCTCCGCCGGGCGCGGCCGGCGTGGGCGGTCGGCGCGCTCGCCTGTGCCGTCCTGCCCGAGCTGCTCGCGCACGCCGACCCGGTCGGGTGGACCCGCAACCTGATCGCCGCCCGCACCCAGCTCGTGTCGGTCCTGGGCGGTCACGGGTGGCAGGCGCTGCCGTCGGACGCGCCGTGGGTCCTCGTCCCCGGCGCCGGCGGGCTGCGCGACGCCCTCGCCCGCCGGGGGGTGGTCGTGCGCGACTGCTCGTCGTTCGGCCTGCCCGACCATGTGCGCATCGCCGTGCCCGACGGAGACGGGCTCGACCGCCTCGACCGGGCACTGGCCGCGGTGGGGGCCCGAGCGCGCCATGATGGCGGCATGCCGCCGGGACCTCCTCGGCGACCACGAGCACCCGGGTGACCATGCGCGACCGCCACACCGTCCGTGATTCCCTCCACCTGCCGGTCGACGCCGTCGTGTTCGAGGTGGCGACGGTCGCCGAGCCTCCGTTGCCCGAGCCCGGGGCCTCGCCCCGGCCGATGCCCGGGGCGCGCCGGCTGGCCGAGGCTCTCGGGCGTGCTGGCGTCGCGGTGCACGTGCTGGCGCCGCACCACTCGGGCGCGAGCCACCGCGACGGACCGTCCGCCGCCGAGCTGGCCGACCACCTGGCCGCCGCCGGCCTGGGACCGGATCTCGTCACCGTCACCGACGGGCCGTCCGCGGTGGCGGGCGCGTCGCCCGCCCGCATCCTGGTGGTCACACGCTGCCCGGAGAAGGCCGCCGGCATGGCCGCCGCCGGCCACCCAACCGTGACGGTCGTCGACGAACCGGTGCAGCGCAGCGTGCTGTCCTGGCTGGCCGCCAGAGTCGGAGCGTTCACCGCGGCCTCGGCGCTGTGCGCGCCGCTCGACGAGCGCTCGGCCGAGGCCGCCCGCCTGCACCACCTGCGGCTGACCAAGCCTCCGGGCTCGCTCGGCCGCCTCGAAGCGGTCGGCGCCCAGCTCGCCGGCATCGCCGGCGAGTCGCCGCCGCCGGTCCCCCGGCCGGCGGCCACCGCCGTGTTCGCCGGCGACCACGGTGTGCACGCCCAGGGGGTGACCCCGTGGGCGCAGGAGGTGACGGCCCAGATGGTGGCCAACTTCGTGGCCGGTGGCGCCGCCGTGAACGTGCTCGCGCGGCAGGCGGGGGCCGAGGTCGTGGTGGTCGACGTCGGGGTGGCGGGCGAGGTCCCGGTACCGCCGGTGGCGCTCGGGGACGGGGCATCGAGACTGATCGATCGCAAGGTGCGGCGGGGCACCGACGACCTGGCGACGGGCCCGGCGATGACCGTCGACGAGGCGACGCGCGCGCTCGACGCCGGTGCCGAGATCGCCACGGCGCTGGTCGACGGGGGCGCCCGCTGCCTCGTCACGGGCGACATGGGCATCGCCAACACCACCCCGGCCGCCGCCCTGATCGCCAGCTTGACCGAGCGGCCGGCGGCGGCGGTCACGGGACGCGGCGCCGGCATCGACGACCACCTCCTCACCCGCAAGACCGCCCTGGTGGCCGCCGCGGCCGCCCGGGCGCGCTACCAGCACGGCGACGACACGCTGGCCGTCCTCGCCGAGGTCGGTGGCCTCGAGCACGCCGCGCTGGCCGGCTTCGTGATCGGCGCCTGCGCGCTGCAGGTGCCGGTCCTGATCGACGGGGTCATCGCGGCGGCGTCGTTGCTCGTCGCCAGCCGCCTGGTGCCGGGCGTGGAGCGGTGCGTCATCGCCGGTCACCGCTCGGTCGAACCCGGTGCCGGCGCGGTGCTCAGCGAGCTCACCCTCGATCCGATGGTCGACCTCGAGCTGCGCTTGGGCGAGGGCACCGGTGCCGTGCTGGCGCTGCCGCTGGTCGAGGCGGCCGCGCTGGTGCTGCACGAGATGGCGACGTTCGACCAGGCCGGCGTCGCCGACAAGGCCGAGGCCCTCCCGCCCGGCCGTGCCACTCCCGGCTGATGCCCGTCGCTAGTCTGTGATCCTCGTGTCCGACCGGTTCCAACAACCCGAACGGTCCCCGGGCGATCGACGGCGGGTGTTCATCCCCGCCCCGTCCAGCGCCCCGAGCGGCACCGGCGCCGGCGGGCGATCCGGCGCGCCCCCTCGACGTCCCACACCGCCCCCTCCCGGCCAACGCCGTGCCCAACCGCGCGGGCCCGACCGGGCGCCGCCGGCGCCTCGCACGCCCCGGTCCGACCGACCCTGGTTCCGCCGCCTGCGGTGGCGGCGTGTGCTCGGCATCGCCGCGGTGCTCCTGCTGCTCGTCGCGCTGGGGGGCTACCTGTACGCCCGCAGCATCTTCAACCGCATCGAACGGGTCGAGGTCAGTCAGTCGCTCACGTCCGCCAGCAGCGGCACCAACTACCTCATCGTCGGGTCCGACTCGCGCGAGAACGTCAGCGAGGAGGGCGACGCCGGCTTCAACGGCGCCGAGGCCCCCGGCGGGCAGCGCGCCGACACGATGATGCTGCTCCACCTCGAGGGCGGCAAGGCGCAGATGCTGTCCATCCCCCGCGACCTGTACCTGCCCATCTCGGGCACCGACGGCAGCTCGAAGATCAACGCCGCCTACAACGCCGATCTCGGCGGTGGCCCCACCCGGCTGATCGACACCATCTCCGAGAGCCTCGGCATCCCGATCGACCGCTACATGGAGGTCGACTTCGTCAGCTTCGCCGGGCTGGTCGACGGCCTCGGCGGCATCACCATCGAGTTCGAGCACCCGGCGCAGGACACCGAATCGGGCCTGTACGTGCCCGAGGCCGGCGAGGTCGAGCTCGACGGCGAGCAGGCGCTCGCGTACGTCCGCTCCCGCCACTACACCGAGATGATCGACGGCCAGTACGTCGAGGATCCCACGGGCGACCTGGGACGCATCGAGCGCCAGCAGAAGTTCCTGTCGGTGGTCATCGAGGAGCTGAGCAGCAACAAGAACCCCTTCTCGCTGGCGAGCGCCGCCGACGGCATGGCCAAGGGCCTGCGCATCGACGACGAGATGTCGATGTTCGACGCGATGCGCTTCGCCTGGGGCATGCGCGGCCTGGCCGAGCCCCTCGAACCGCTCACGGTCTCCAACGACCGCAACGCGTCCGGGGCGGTGCTGATCCTCGACGAGGCCGCCTCCGCCGCCACGCTCGAACAGGTGCGCTGACCCGGTTCAGCCGAACAGCACACCCGGGTTGAGCACGCCGTCCGGGTCGAGCGCGGCCTTGACCGCCCGCATGGCCGCGACCTCGGCAG
>JAFGPU010000042.1 GCA_016936035.1 Acidimicrobiales bacterium | reverse complement strand
CGCGGGGCCGAGGTGACGTCGACCACCGGCAGCGGCTCGTCGGTGGCCCTCCCCCGGGGGTCGAGCAGGCGCTTGCGGAACACGGGCTGCACCTCGATGTCGCAGACGAGCGTCTCCTCGGTGAACTGGTGGGCTCGGGCCACCAGGTCGCCGTGGGCGTCGAACACCATGGACGCCCCGTCGAACACCAGCTCGTCCTGGCCGCCGACCTGGTTGACGTAGACCAGGGCGCAGGCGGCGTCGGACGCCCGTGTGGCCAGCATGCGCTCGCGCTCGGCGAGCCGGTTGGCGTAGTAGGGCGAGGCGTTGATGTTGACGACCAGCTCGGCCCCGCCGGCGGCCTGGGTGGCGATGGGGCCGTTGGGGCTGAACGCGTCCTCGCAGATCGACACCCCCACCCGCACGCCGGCGATCTCGGCCAGGGCCGAATGGCCTGTGCCCGGCGCGAAGTAGCGCTGCTCGTCGAACACCGCGTAGTTGGGCAGGTTGCGCTTGCGGTAGGTGGCCTGCACCCGCCCGAAGGCGCACACGGCCGCCGCGTTGTAGAGGTCGCGGCCCGCGTCGACGAAGCCCACGACGGCGGCGCACGACCCGGTGGCCTGGGCCACCTGTTCGAGCGCCCGCCGGTTGTCGCCGACGAACCCGGGCTTGAGCAACAGGTCTTCGGGCGGGTAGCCGGTCAGCGCCAGCTCGGGGAACACGGCCAGGTCGCATCCGTCGGCGTCGGCGTCGGACAGCGCGGCGAGCACCCGGGCGACGTTGCCGTCGAGATCGCCGACGGTCGTGTTGATCTGGCAGAGAGCGACACGGAGGCGGGGCACGGGCATCAGGCTACGGGGGACCGTTCCGCGCCGGGCGCAGCGCGCGCTCCCGTCCGGCCGGGGCCGGGGCCGGGGCCGGGGCCGCGGGCGAAGGCGCGAGGCGGCAGACTCGTCCGCGTGGATCTCGCCGGCCTGGTCGAGCGCAGCGCCTTCCCCGGCGCCGTGCGCACCGCCCTCGACCGCCTCGACGACGGTGCCGCCGAGCGCCTGGCGGCCGAGCCGCCGCTGGCCGAGGCGTTCGTGGTGGTGGTGGCCGCGAGTCGCAGCGCCACCCGGCTGATCGAGACCGACCCTGCGGCACTGGACGTTCTCGCCGACGCCGCATCGGCGCGCACGGCGACCCCGGTCGGAGGACACACCACCGAGGCGGGCGGCGTCCGCCAGACCAGTGCCGGCTGCCTGGCCGACCCGGCGGCGCTCGTCGACGCCGCCGGCATCGTGGCCGTCCCCGATCCCGAGGCGCTGGTGCGGGCCAAGCGCCTCACCCAGCTGCGCATCACCACCTGCGACCTGCTCGGCCTCGCCAGCCTCGAGCAGACCACCGCCGCGCTCGCCGACCTGGCGGCGGCGGTGCTCGACGCCGCGGTCCGCCTCGCGGGCGTCGAGGGCATGGCGGTCATCGGCATGGGCAAGCTCGGCGGTCGCGAGCTCAACTACGCCAGCGACGTCGACGTGATGTTCGTCGACGGCGACGCCAGAGCCGCACGAGCGGTGATGGACATCGCCCGGCGGTGCTTCCGCGTCGACGCCAACCTGCGCCCCGAGGGGCGCGACGGCGCGCTGACCCGGTCCGTCGACAGCTACCGCAGCTACTGGGAGCGGTGGGCGCAGCCGTGGGAGTTCCAGGCGCTCCTCAAGGCGGTGCCGGTCGCCGGCGACCGCGACGTCGGCCGCGCCTGGCACGAGGCGGCGTCGAGCACCCTGTGGGCACGGCGCCTCACCGCCGACGACCTGCGCTCGCTGCGGTCGCTCAAGGCGCGGGCCGAGGCCGAGGTGCAGCGCCACGGCAGCGCCGAGCGCGAGGTCAAGCGCGGCCCCGGCGGCATCCGCGACATCGAGTTCGCCGTGCAGACGCTCCAGATGGTCCACGGGCGGTCCGACCCCGAGCTGCGCTCGCCGACCACGCTCGTCGCCCTGGGTGAGATGGACGAGGCCGGCTACGTCGCCCACGACGACGCGGAGCGCCTCGCCGGTGCGTACCGGTTCCTGCGCCGGGTCGAGCACGTGCTGCAGATCGAGGACGAGCAGCAGATCCACACGGTGCCGGCCGAGCGCGAGCACCGGCGACGGATCGCCCGCGTCCTCGGTTTTCGCGGCACACCGGCCGCCGGCGCCACCGCGGCCTTCGACCGCGAGCTGGCTCGCCAGCGCAACCTGGTGCGCAGCGTGCACGAGCGCCTCTACTTCCGGCCGCTGCTCGACAGCCTGGCCGGCGCCGGACGCCTGTCGCCGGAGGCGGCGGCCGAGGCCCTCGACAGCTTCGGCTTCACCGACGCCGAGCGGACCCGCGACGCCGTGCGCGACCTGACCAGGGGGTTGTCCCGCTCGTCGCGGATGATGCAGCAGCTGCTGCCGCTGGTGCTCGACTGGCTCTCGTCCTCGCCCGATCCCGATCTCGGCCTGCTCGGCCTGCGCAAGCTGGCGTCCGGCGAGCAGCGGTCGATGACCCTCGCCCACGTCTTCCGCGAGAACCCCGACGTGGCTCAGCGCCTGTGCGAGCTGTTGGGGACCAGCGGCCTGCTGGGCGAAATCCTGATGGCCAACCCCGACCTGATCGAGCGGGTCGCCGAGCGGGAACGGCTGCAGACGCTCGACCGCGACGCGCTGGTGGCGTCGGCGGCGACGACCGTGGGGTGGCGGGCCGAGATCAACGAGCGCCAGCGGGGCCTGAACCGCTGGCGGCGGCGGCACCTGCTGGGTGTGGCCGCACGGGACGTGTTCGGCGAGGCGGGGGCGGGCACGGTGGGCACCGACCTGACGGCACTGGCCGAGGCGTGCGTCGAGACGGCGCTGCGCCAGCTCGACCCGCAGGTGCCGTTCGCGGTGGTGGCGCTCGGCCGGTTCGCCGGTGGTGAGCTGTCCTATGCCAGCGACCTCGACGTGCTCTTCGTCCACGACGGTGACGCCGGCGTCGCGCAGGGGTCCGGCCACGACGAGGCCTTGCGCCTCGCCGCCGGCGTGCTGCGGTTCCTCGCCGGCGACACGCCGGCCCAGCGGATCTACGAGATCGACGCCGCGCTGCGCCCCGAGGGACGCCAGGGCGCCCTCTCGCGCAGCATCGGTGGGTACGCCGCCTACCTGGACCGGTGGGCGCAGACCTGGGAGCGGCAGGCGTTCACCCGCGCCCGCCCGGTGGCGGGCGACCGCCGCCTCGGCGAACGGTTCCTCGATCTGCTCGCAGGGGCGGTGTGGGACCGGCCGTTCACCGACGAGCACGAGCGCGAGGTCCGGCGCATGAAGGCCCGCGTGGAGCGCGAGCGCATCCCCCCGGGCGAGGACCGCGAGTTCCACCTCAAGCTGGGCCGGGGCGCGCTCGCGGACGTCGAGTGGACGGTGCAGCTGCTGCAGCTGCGGACGGGCACCCGAGCGCCCTCGACCATGGGGGCGCTCGACGCGCTGGCGTCGGCGGGGGTGGTCGATGGCGACGACGCCGAGGTACTGCGCGAGGCCTATCGGTTCTGCGAACGGGCCCGGAACCGGTGGTGGCTGGTGGGATCGGCACCCGCGGTGACCGACGCCCTGCCCACCCGGCCCGACGCGCTGCTCCACCTCGCTCGGTCGCTCGACACCACCCCGGGCGCCCTGCGCGAGGACTTCCGGCGGCTCACCCGCCGGTCGCGCCGGGTCGTCGAGCGCCTGTTCTACGGCGCCGGCTGATCGCAGCCGACGCCCGGGCGCCGGGTGCCGGTGAGCCGCCTCGATGTGGCGGGCATCACGGTCACCCGCGAAGATGACGCCGACGTCAGCGCTGGAGGGGACACATGCCGGTCACGCCCGAGGTCCAGTCGATCCTCGAGTTCATCGAGGCCGCCGGGAGCCCGCCCCGCGAGGAGATGGACCCGATCGAGCTGCGGCAGAGCTACGCCGCGCTGAGCCTGGTCGAGACCAAGCCCGAGATGGCCTCGGTCACCGACCACGTGGTGCCCGGTCCGGCGGGCGACGTGCCCGTGCGGGTGTACGTCCCGACCGCCGACCCCGGTCCGCACCCCGTCCTCGTCTACTTCCATGGCGGCGGGTGGGTGATCGGCAGCGTCGACACCCACGACGGCACGGCCCGGGCCGTGGCCGAGGGCAGCGGCATGACCGTGGTGTCGGTCGACTACCGGCTGGCGCCCGAGCACCCGTTCCCGGCGGCGCTCGACGACTGCCTGGCCGCGGTGCGGTGGGTGGTCGACAACGCCGGCGACCTCGACGTCGACCCGGCGCGCCTGGCGCTGGGCGGCGACTCGGCGGGCGGCAACCTGGCGACGGTCACCGCCCTCGAGCTGGGCGGCCCCAGCGGCGCCGGCGGCCCCGACGACGCCGAGGTCCGTTTCCAGCTCCTGGTGTACCCGGTGACCGACGGCACGATGGCGCATCCGTCGATGGAGGAGAACGCGGAGGGCTACTTCCTCACCCGGGCGACGATGGCCTGGTTCTGGGACCAGTACGTCGGCGACGGCGACCGGACCACGCCGCGGGTGTCGCCGATGCACGCGCCCGACGATGCGCTCGCCGGGCTCCCGCCCGCGCTCGTGATCACCGCCGAGTTCGACCCGCTGCGCGACGAGGGCGAGGCCTACGTCGCCCGGCTGCGGGCCGCAGGCGTCGACGCCGTCGCCAAGCGCTACGACGGGATGATCCACGGGTTCTTCTCGATGCGCGACCTGGTGCCCGAGGGCAAGGCGGCGGTCGACGAGGCCTGCGCAGCGCTGCGGACGGCGATGGCCTGAGCGCGACGGCGGCCGGGCGCGAGCGGGGGGCGGCCCCGTGGCCACCCCCCGGCTCGACGCTCGTGGTCCTGGCGCACCGCCGCTACCCCGGTGATCGGGGAGCGGCGGGGCGGTGACCGTCAGATGTCGCCGTGGCTGGGAGCGGCGCCCCCGCTCTCGACGAAGGTCCCCTCCGGTCCGGCCGGCTCGGGCATGGTGAAGGGTCGCCCGGGCACCGGACGGCCACCCACGCCGTTCACCGACTCGGTGCTGTAGGCGAAGGTCAGCGTGGCGAAGGCGATGGCGTCGCTGTTGACGTCGATCGCCCCGACGTCGACGTTGTCGACCGTGTCACAGGCCTGGTGGTAGCACTGGTCGAAGGACTCGCCGGCGATGCCGCCCCAGATGGCCTGCTGCTCCGGCGTCTTGGCCACCTCGGCGCCGGTGAACAGCCCGCTGGAGGGGATGTCGGAGAAGATGAACGCCTGGTAGTCGCTACGACCCGAGAAGCCGGTGTCGTCGTACGGCACGCCCCGCCACGTGTAGAACGACTCGTAGACGTCCTCGATCGCGGTGGAGCCGTCGGGCACGACCACGCCGAAGTCGGCGGCGTCGTAGGTCGACTCGTCGGCGTCGTACACGGTGTGCACGAAGTTGGGCGAGCCGACCATGTCGTAGTTCATGTAGAGCGCGATGCGGCCGAGCTCGTCCTCGGGCAGCGTGTCCACGTAGTAGGTCGAGCCGACGAGGCCCGATTCCTCGGCGCCCCACCAGGCGAACCGCAGTTGGTTGTGCGGGCGCACGTTGGCCATGGTCAGTGCCGTCTCGAGCAGGGCCGCCGAGCCCGAGCCGTTGTCGTTGATGCCCGGCCCGTCGAGCACCGAGTCGAGGTGGGCACCCGACATCACCACGTTGTCGGGGTTGCCGTACGTGCTGTCGGCGATGACGTTCTCGGTGCTCCGGAACTCGAGGAACACGTCGGTGGCGACGTTGGCCGTGCTGCCCGGCTGTGCCAGCGACGCGCCGTCGGCGAACGACGCGCCCACGACGGGGATGGTCACGACGCCGGCCGACTGGTCGCCGAGGGTCCCCACGATCAGGCCCTGGTTGCCGGCGGAACTGCCCTGGTTGAAGATGACGACCGCCTCGGCGCCTGCCGTCTGGGCGTTCAGCGCCTTGATGGCGAACGTGCAGCTGCCGCGCTGGATGAGCGCGATGTCCTTGTCGCCGCTGAGGTCGACGCCGTCGAAGTCGGTGGTCTCGCACCCGCTGGTCGACGCCCTGTCGCCGTCGAGGTTGATGTCGACGGGGACGACGTCGCCCTCGGTCACGGTGCCCCCGCCCGAATACTCGAACGCACCGGTCGCGTAGCTCGCGGAGACGGGTGTGACCTGCTCGAGCACCGCAGGGGTCAGCTCCTCGAAGTACGGGAACTCGAAGACCTGCCGGGTCACGTCGTAGCCGGCGGCCTCGAGCTGGTCGGCGACGTAGTCAGCGGAGGCGTCGTAGCCCGGCGTTGCCGACGCCCGGGTGTCGCCGTTGGCGTCGGCGATCGCCTGGAACGCGTCGAGGTGCTCGAACACTCCCTCGGCGGTGACGCACTCGAGCAGCTCGTCGTAGGTGTCGTTGATGCCTCGTTCGCACGCGGCCGGTGGGGCGGCCTGCGTGCCGGCGCCTCCGGCGTCGACACCGGCAGATGCCGGCAGTGCGGTCATCGACGCGAGCGCGGTGATGGCCACGACGGCGAGGCGCGCCGAGCGCCGGCCGGAGCGCGGCCGGAGTGGACGTTCCGTCATCGAATGTTCCCCCTGGTTGACCTGTTCGTCGGTCTGTCGACCGGTATGGCTACCACATCGCGCCACGCTGCGACGGGAGAGTGCCACTGACCACGCTGCTTCGTCCCTGGGGATGGCCGGTCGCCGTGACGGCGATCGCGGCGTGGGATGGTCGGGGCCGATCGAACAGAATGAGCGGCGCATGAGCGCGCCCCTCGACCTCACCTTCGTCCTGTCCGCCGACAGCGTCGACCGGCTGCCCGCCTCCCCTGCGGAGGTGGCGGTGGTCGGCCGGTCGAACGTCGGCAAGTCGTCGCTGCTCAACGCCCTCGGCCGGCGCAAGAACCTGGCCCACACGTCCAAGACGCCCGGCCGTACCCGGCTGCTCAACTGCTTCGCCGTCGGCGAGCCCGGCGGCGCCACGGTCGTCGACTGCCCCGGCTACGGGTACGCGTCGGTGTCGAAGACCACCCGGGCGGCGTGGCAGGGCATGATCGAGGACTACCTGCGCGAGCGCGACGCGCTCGCCATGGTGATGGTGCTCGTCGACGGCGAGATCGGGCCGACCGGCCTCGACCTGCAGATGCTCGGCTGGCTGCGCGACAACGCCCTGCCCCACACCGTCGTCGCCACGAAGCACGACAAGGTCAAGTCGTCGCGGCGCGAGAAGCGCAAGCGCGAGCTGGCCGCTGCCTGCGGCCTCGAGCGCACCGACGTCGTCTGGACCAGTGCCAGCAAGAACGTCGGCATCGACCGCCTGCGCGATCTCACCCGGCTCTGGCTCGGCGTGACCTGAGCAGCCGCCCCTTTCCGGCCGCACGGCGGGATCGTCGTCCTGGCGGAGGGCGAGGGTCGATCGGCCCTACCGGTCCGGTCGATGGCGCGCTTCAATGTGGGGGTCTGCGGTCGGTGCCGCACTTCTGGTGACGGCGCCGGCGGCGGTCCCGACACGGCCGGTGCGCGCCAGCGCGAGAACGGGTGGCCCGCCGGACACACGACCTGACAGGAGACACGATGGCCTCGATCCACCTCGGCGACGACGCACCGAACTTCACCGCCGACACCACGGACGGCGAGATCGACTTCTACGACTGGAAGGGCGACAGCTGGGCGATGCTGTTCAGCCATCCCGCGGACTTCACGCCGGTGTGCACCACCGAGCTGGGCCGGACGGCCGGTCTCAAGTCCGAGTTCGACAAGCGGGGCGTGAAGGTGCTCGCGCTGTCGGTCGACCCGGTCGAGTCGCACCACGGATGGGCGCCCGACATCGAGGACGTCACCGGCAACGCGCTCAACTTCCCGATCATCGCCGATCCGGACAAGAAGGTCTCCGAGCTCTACGACATGATCCATCCCGGCGAGGGCGACACCTCGACCGTGCGCTCGGTGTTCGTGATCGGTCCCGACAACAAGGTCAGGCTCTCGCTCACCTACCCCAAGTCGGTCGGACGCAACTTCGACGAGCTACTGCGGGTGATCGACGCCCTCCAGCTCACCGATCGGGCACCCGTGGCCACCCCGGCCGACTGGACCGAGGGCGACAAGGTCATCGTGTCGCCGCAGATGTCGACCGACGACGCCAAGCAGCGCTTCGGCGACGTCGAGGAGGTCAAGCCGTACCTGCGCTGGACCCCCGAGCCAACCGGCTGACGGGGGCGCCATCGGGAGGGTCCGCCCCTGATCGACAACGGCGCGTCGATCGACCGGTCGGCGATCGGTTCCCGCGCGCACAACCCGGTGGCGGCGTACAGAGAACTCGATGGCTCGAGCGTGCTCCCTCTGCGAGCCTTCGTGCGTGCTCGAGGACCATTTCGGCGACGAGGTCGCCGCACGCTACGACGAGGGCTGCGCCGACATGTTCGCCCCCGAGGTGCTGGGGGCGACGGTCGACGTGCTGGCCGAGGTCGCCGGCGACGGCGCCGCCCTCGAGTTCGCTGTCGGCACAGGCCGCGTCGCGCTGCCGCTCGCCGCCCGGGGCGTCCCCGTGTCCGGCATCGATCTCTCCACCGCCATGGTGACGCAGCTGCGCGCCAAGGACGGCGCGGACCGCATCGACGTCACGATCGGCGACATCGCGACGACACGGGTCGGCGGCAGCTTCACGCTCGTCTACCTCGTGTACAACACGATCGGGAACCTGTTCACCCAGGACCGGCAGGTCGCGTGCTTCGCCAACGCCGCCGCGCACCTCGAACCCGGCGGCTGCTTCGTCGTCGAGGTCAACGTTCCCAACGTGCGCCGCCTGCCGCCAGGTGAGGATGCTCGGGTGTTCGCCCACGCCCCGGGTTACGTGGGGTATGACCGCTACACCGACCTCATCGCCCAGCAGGCGGTGTCGCACCACTTCGTCATCGACGGTTCGGACGTGCACGAGTCCAGGACGCCGTTCCGGTACGTGTGGCCCTCTGAGCTCGACCTGATGGCCAAGCTCGCGGGCATGTCGCTCCGGGACCGATGGGCCGGCTGGGACCGCTCACCGTTCACGGCCGAGAGCAGGTCACACGTGTCGGTCTGGGAGAAGGTCATCCCCTAGAGCTGCGACGGTCACGTCGCTCACGAGGCCGTCTCCGCCAGGGTCGACGCCCTTATCCGGGACGTCGTCGACTCGTGACCGGCCTGTGGTCTGCAGTGCCGGGTCAGATGTCGTAGTAGAGGGCGAGCTCCCAGGGGTGGGGACGCAGGCGCATCTCGTCGACCTCGTGGACGCGCTTGTACGACAGCCACGTGTCGATGAGGTCGTCGGTGAAGACCCCGCCGGCCTTGAGGAAGTCGCTGTCGGACTCGAGCGCGTCGAGCGCGTCCTCCAGCGACCCGGGCACCTGCGGGACCGCGGCGAGCTCCTCGGGCGGCAGGTCGTACAGGTCCTTGTCGAGCGGGTCGGGCGGCTCGATGCGGTTGTTGATGCCATCGAGGCCGGCCATGAGCATGGCCGAGAAGGCCAGGTACGGGTTGGCTGACGGGTCGGGACACCGGAACTCGAGGCGCTTCGCCTTGGGGCTCTGGCTGTAGAGGGGGATGCGCACGGCCGCTGACCGGTTGCGCTGGCTGTACACCAGGTTGACGGGCGCCTCGTAGCCCGGGACCAGGCGCTTGTAGCTGTTGGTGGTCGGGTTCGAGAACGCCAGCACGGCGGGGGCGTGGGCGAGGAGGCCGCCGATGTACCAGCGGCCGAGGTCGGACAGCCCGGCGTAGCCGGCCTCGTCGTAGAAGAGCGGCTCGCCGGCCTTCCACAGCGACTGGTGGGTGTGCATGCCGGAGCCGTTGTCCTGGAACACGGGCTTGGGCATGAACGTGACCGTCTTGCCGTACTGGTGGGCCACGTTCTTGATGACGTACTTGAACAGCATGACCTTGTCGGCCATGCGGGTCAGCTCGTCGAACCGCACGTCGATCTCGGCCTGGCCGGCGGTGCCCACCTCGTGGTGCTGCAGCTCGACCTCGATGCCGACCTGCTCGAGCGTGAGCATCATCTCGGTGCGCAGGTCCTGGAAGTGGTCCGCGGGCGGCAGGGGGAAGTAGCCCTCCTTGTAGCGGATCTTGTAGCCGAGGTTGGGCTGCTCGTCGCGTGCCGTGTTCCAGGCGCCCTCGACCGAGTCGACCCGGTAGCTGGCCGAGTTGGCGTCCTGGTGGAAGCGCACGTCGTCGAAGATGAAGAACTCGGCCTCGGGGCCGATGTAGCACGTGTCGGCCAGGCCGGTGGACTGCAGGTGCTCGGCGGCCTTGCGCACCACGTAGCGCGGGTCGCGGCTGTAGGACTCGCCGGTCAGGGGATCGTGGACGAAGGCGTTGATCGCGAGCGTCCGCCGGGTGCGGAACGGGTCGATGAACGCCGTGTCGGAGTCGGGGATCAGGATCATGTCGGATTCCTGGATCTCCTGGAACCCGCGGATGGACGACCCGTCGAAGCCGAGGCCCTCGTCGAACACGTCGGCGGTCAGCTGCGAGGCGGGGATGGAGAAGTGCTGCATCAGGCCCGGCAGGTCGCAGAACCGGACGTCGACGACCTCGACGTCCTCGTCGGCGATGAGCTGGACCACGTCGTCTGCGGTGCGTTCTTCCACCCCGACATCCCCTTCGCATCAGCACGGTCGCAGCGCACGCTAACGCAGCGGGGCGCCCCCTGTCGGTAGGGAACGGGCCACAGGCGGACCGTGAGCACGGATCCCGACAGGGCGCTAAGTTCGCCCGGCCGAGGGGCAGGGGGCAGGGGGAGGGCGCAGGCATGGGGAATGCCTCCGAGGCGGCGACGGCCGCACCTGTGGCGTCGGACGCCGGCGGGCGACCCGCTGGTCATGACGGCCGTTCGACGCGCGGGGGAGACGATGCGTCGGTTCGCCGGTCCGGCTCGGCGCCGGGCCGCATGCCCTACGTCCCGGCGCTGGACGGCCTGCGTGGTCTGGCCGTCGCGGCCGTGCTGCTCTTCCACGGAGGGTTCGCCTGGGCGCGCGGGGGGTACCTCGGCGTGTCCACGTTCTTCACTCTGTCGGGCTTCCTCATCACCGCGTTGTTGATCGGCGAGCACCGGGCCACCGGTCACGTCGTGTTGCGGCGGTTCTGGGCCAGGCGCATGCGCCGGCTCCTTCCCGCCTCCGCCCTGACCCTCGCCGCGGTCTCGCTGTCGGCGTTGTTCACCGACCAGCTGTGGGAGCGCACCCTGCGGGGGGACGTGATCGCCGCGTTGTTGCAGGCGGCCAACTGGCGCTTCCTCTTCGACGATCGTCCGTACGGGGAGCTGTTCACCTCCGGGTCGCCGGTGCTGCACTTCTGGAGCCTCGCGATCGAAGAGCAGTTCTACTGGGTGTTCCCCCTGGTGACCGCAGGTGTGCTCGCCGTGGCCAAGGGGTCGGCGCGCGTCTACGGCACGGTGCTCGGCGCGTTGATCGGGGTCTCGCTGCTGTCGAGCCTGGCATGGGGCCCGGTCCGGTCGGACATCGTCTACTACGCGACGTTCACGCGCATGGGCGAGATCCTGGTCGGCGCGCTGCTCGCCGTCGTCCTGCACGCTCGGTGGGGTGGCATGGTGCCGTCGCCGTCGCGCGTGCGGTCGGCCAGGCGCCTCTCCGGCGTCGCGACCGCCGTGGGGGTCGTCGCCCTGGCGGCGTCGGGGTGGGCATGGTGGAACGTCGAACAGGGCACGCAGTGGTTGTACCGGGGCGGGCTGCTGGCCTACGCCCTCGCCTCGGCCGGCCTCCTGCCGGCTGCGCTCGTGCCGGGCCCGCTCAACCGGCTGTTGAGCATCGAGCCGCTTCGCCGCCTCGGCGTCATCTCCTACGGCGTCTACCTCGTCCACTGGCCGGTGTTCCTGCTCGTCGACGCTGACCGCGTCGGCCTCGATCAAGGCGCGCTGTTCGGGCTGCGCCTCGCGGTCACCCTGGCGTTCGCGGCGGCGTCGTACGTGTTCGTCGAGCGGCCGATCCGGGCCGGGTGGCGGCCTCGTCTGGTGCCGATGCCGGCGCTCGCGGGCGGTGCGGTCGCCTCGGTGCTCGTGGTCGCGATCGTCGTGCCGCGGGTGTCGCCACCGCCCTCCGACCCGTACGACGACCCCTACGCCGCCACCCGTGCACGGGCCGCGGCAGTGGCGGACGCGATGGCGTCCGATGCCCCGAAGGTGCTGTTCTTCGGCCAGTCCACGATGATCGCCCTGGCCGGGGGCGTCGCGGAGTGGGGTCTCGACAACGGTGAGCTCGTGTGGGTCGGTGGGTTCACGGGCCCGGGTTGCGGGTTCGCCACCGGGGGCCACACGAGACGGCTCGCCTCGGTCGTCGAGCCCGTGCCCGTGGCGTGCACCCTCTGGGAGCGGAAGTGGTCAGAGGCGCTCGAGGCCCATCCGGGCGATGTCGCGGTGGTCATGAGCGGACCGTGGGACACCATCGACCACCGGATCCCCGGCGACGACCGGTTCCGCCCGCCGACCGACCCCGTGTTCGCGCAGGACTTGTACGAGTCCTATCTGGCGGCAACCGACCTGTTGCTCGCGCACGGCCTGACCGTCGTGTGGCTCACCATGCCCGAGGTCGAGTTCGGGCGGGGGATGACCCTCCGGCCGGAGGGCGCCGACGAGGACAGCGACCCCGCCCGCGTCGACGCGGCCAATGCCCTGGTGAGACAGGTGGCTCGCGAGCGGTCCGGGGTCGTCGTGGTCGAGTTCGGCCGGTACATCGACGACCTGCCACGGGAAACGGACGAGCGCCTCCGACCGGACGGCGGGCATTTCACCGAGGAGTCGGCGCGCGAGGTGGCCGACTGGTTGGGGCCGCAGATCCTGGACGCCGCGACATCGGCGACCTGACGAGCGTCGTGTCGCCGAGGTGAGCACGCGAAGAGGGCGGCTCCGCGGAGCCGCCCCCGTTCTGGTTCCCCCAGCGGAACCGGTTTCGTCAGCCTCCGGCGGCTGCACCGCAGATGGTGTCGACCATCAGGCGGGTCACCACATACGGGTCGCAGTTGGCGTTGGGGCGGCGGTCCTCGAGGTAGCCCTTGCCGTCGACCTCGACCTGCCACGGGATGCGCACCGAGGCGCCGCGATCGGACACGCCGTAGCTGTACTCGTCCCACGGGGCGGTCTCGTGCATGCCGGTGAGCCGGTGCTCGATGTCGGCGCCGTAGCCGGCGACGTGCCCGTGGATCTCCTTGCCCAGTGCCTCGGCGCCGGCGATGACGGCGTCGAACCCGCCCTCGGCGCGCATGGCCTTGGTGGAGAAGTTGGTGTGGGCGCCGGCGCCGTTCCAGTCGCCCTTCACGGGCTTGGGGTCGAGCGTTGCGGCCACGTCGTAGTCCTCGGCGATGCGGTAGAGCAGCCACCGGGCGACCCACAGCTCGTCCGCGACCTGCGGCGGGGCGACGGGG
>JAFGPU010000331.1 GCA_016936035.1 Acidimicrobiales bacterium | reverse complement strand
GTGCTCCACGCCGAGGGCCGCGCCAGCGCGTCCTCCCCCGTCGACGCCGACCGGTTCGCCGCCCTGTGCACCCGGGCGACGCAGGAACGGGCCGCCGGCCACGCCCGCCCGGCAGCGGACACGCTCGACGCCGCGCTCGCGCTGTGGACCGGCGAGGCCCTGGCCGGGCTCCGGCAGGACCCGGGACTGGCGGCGCGAGCGGACGCGCTGACCGACCAGCGACGCGACGCCGAGGACGCCCTCGCAGACGCGCTGGTGGCCGCGGGAGCCACCGACCGGGCGCTGGCGCTGCTGGCCCGGCTCGTCGACGACGACCCGTTGCGTGAGCACCGCTGGGCGCTGCTGATGATGGCCCTCACCAAGGCCGGTCGCCAGACCGACGCCTTGCGCGCCTACCGGCGGGCGGCGGCGGTGCTCGTCGAGCGCACCGGGCTCGACCCCGGGCACGAGCTGCGCCGGCTCGAGACCGCGATCCTGCTGCAGGACCCGTCGCTCGACGCCGCCCGCTGGCAACCCGCTCCCGGCAGCGCGCCCAGCCCACTGACGGGCGTGGTCGGGCGTGACACCGAGCGGGCGGCCGTCGTCTCCCGCCTGGCCGCCGCGCGGGTGGTCACGCTGACCGGGCCGGGCGGTGTGGGCAAGTCGACGCTCGGCATCGATGTCGCCGCCGCGGCCGGCGACACGTTCGCCGACGGGGCCGTGGTAATCGACCTGGGCTCCAGCGGTCCCGACGACGTCGGCGCCGCGGTGGCGGCGGCAGTGGGGGCGGCGCCGCCCGAGGAGCCCGGCGGCGACGGCGACGCGCCCCTCGCCCGTGCGGTCGCGGTGCTGGCCCGGCGCGACGTGCTGGTGGTACTCGACGGCTGCGAGCACGTCCGGGACGACGCCGCCCGTGCCGCCGTGGCGCTGCTGCAGGCGGGCCCGGGCCTGCGCATCCTCGCCACCAGCCAGGTACCACTCGGCGTGGCGGGCGAGGCGGTGGTGCGGCTCGAACCGCTGGGCGTGCCCGCCCCGCGAGCCGACGCCGACGACATCCGGCGGGCGCCCGCGGCCGAGCTGCTCGCCCGGCGCCTCGACGAGATGGGCTGCCCCGTCGCCGACGCCGCCGACTGGCACCACGTGGGTGCGGTCGTGCGCGCCCTCGACGGCCTGCCGCTGGCCATCGAGATCGCGGCGGCGACGGCCCGGGCCGAGCCGCTGGCCGTGCTGGCGCGCCGCCTCGCGGTCGACACCGCCGCCGTGCTGGTGGCTGCACCTCCCACGGGCGCCGGGCGCCGCCGGTTGGGGGCGACGCTCGACGCCGCCGTCGACCGCCTCGGCCCCGAGACCGCTCGCCTCTATGCCCTCGTCAGCGTGTTCCCCGGTGCGTTCGACGCCACCGGGGCGTCGGTGGTCGCCGGCGTCGACGTCGCCGACGCCTGCGCGGGCATCGGTCGCCTGGCCGACGCGTCGCTGGCGGTGCTCGACGGCCCCGGACGGCGCCGGGCGCGACTGCTCCAACCGGTGCGCGCCCACGCCTCCGGCCTGCTCGACGCCGACGCCCGGGAGGCCGCATACGAGCGCCTCGTGACCTGGTGCGTCGAGCTCGCCGCCGACCTCGACCGGACGCTCCACACCGCCGCCCAGACCACGACGGTCGGGCGGTTCGTGGACGAGCTGCCCACCTTCCGGATGGTGCTGCGCCGCCTCGTCGACCACGACGACGTCGACCGGGCCGCCCAGCTGTTCAGCGACCTGGTCGCGTGCTGGGGCGACTCACCGGCCCGACCCGAGGCGCTGGCCTGGGCCGACGAACTGCTGCCCCTCGCCCACCGGTTGCCGCCCGGCCCGAGGGCGCGCCTCGAGATCGCCGTCGTCCACGCCCAGTACGCCTTCCAGCTGATGGCGTCGAAGCTCGACCTCGCCGAAGAGGCGCTGCAGCTTGCCGAGCAGGCCGGCGACCGGTTCAGCGTCGCCGCCGCGCAGATCCAGGTCGCCATCGGGCTCGGCTGGCGCAACATCGACCTCGACCGGGCCGGCGAGCTCATCGAGGCGTGCCGCGCCGGCATGCTCGCCTTGGGCGAACGCTACTGGGCGGCGGTGGCGCTCGAGTTCCGGGGACTGCTGGCCCTGCGCCGGCTCGACATCGCGGCGGGCATCGCCACCCTCGAGGAGGCGGCGGCCGAGCACCGGGCGGACGGCGCACCGGGCGACGTCGCCCACGCGCTCACCTTCATCGGCTACGCCCGGCGGGCGGCCGGCGACCTCTCCGGGGCGCGCCGCGCCTTCGACGAGGCCAGTCGCGTCCTCGGCGACGTGCGGGTGTCGACCTGGCTGCGGGCCACGGTCGGCGGCGCCCACGCCGCCCTGGCGCTCGACGACCTCGACGGGGCCGGCGAGGCGTTCCGCAGCGCCCACGACCGAGCGATCGAGGTTGGCGACCACCGCATCGTGGGCACCGCCCTCGTGGGGCTGGCGGCCATCGCACGGCGCCGGGGTGACCCCGACCGCTGCGTGGCGCTGCTCGAGGACGCCACCGATCGGGCGCTCGACGGCGGCGACCCCACCGACGCCGTCGCCGCCGCCGGCATGCTCGCCGAGCTGCTGGTCGAGCGGGGCGCCACGGAGGAGGCCGCCGTCGTGGTCGGCGCCACCGACCTGGTGGACGACCAGGTCGGCGTGCGGGTCGACTTCGGGCTTGCGCACGACGTCGGCCCGGTGCGCGCCGAGCTCGGCCGGCAGCTGGGCGACGTGCGCCTGACCGAGCTGGGGGGCGACGGACGGCTCATCGGCTTGCGGGCCGCCGTCCACCGGGCCGCCGAGCGCGTGCTGGGCGACACCGAGCGAGCGCCGTACGGCACCCGGTCGGCACCGGTGTCGCGCACGGCCCGGCGCCGCTGACCACCCTCTGGGGTGCGCAGCCATCAGGGGAGGTGTGCCTGCGCGGATGGCCAGCGTGCGCCGGTGCCGTGTGACCGAAGCCACGGGCGGCCATCCGCCCGCCGGGTTTCCGCCCGTGACCTCCGCCTCGCCCCCCGCCGAGGGGGCGTGGTCGAACGGTAGGCGCATGTGACAGTGATGTCACTCGCCGGTGGTCCCGGCGTTAGGGCGTCGTTAGGACCCCGGGGGTCGGTGTCGGTCGCCGGTCGCCGTCAGCCCGGCGTCGGCGTGAGGCGGGGGAACAGCGGCGCGCCCCTGGTGACCGGCAACCCGCCGGGATAGCCGCCCCAGCTCGCCGCGTCGGGCAGCTGCTCGTCGGTCGGTGAGCCCTCGAGCCCGATGCGCCGCCAGGCCTCGGCGCATGCGGTCGGCAGTGCGGGGCTCGCCAGCACGGCCACGATGCGCAGCGCCTCCAGGGCGTCGCCGAGCACGGCCTCGACCTCCGGGCCAGGCGCCATCTTCCACGGTTCGTTGTCCTCGAGCAGGCCGTTGGTCTCGCGGATGAGCCGCCAGGTGGCCTCGAGGGCGCTCGACGGCGCCATCTCACCCCAGGCCTGCGCCGTCGCCCGGTAGGCCTCGGCCGCCACCACGGCCAGCGGGCTGTCGGGGCGCGGGGCGGGCCCCACCCCCTCGCACTTCTTGCCGACGACGGTGGCGACCCGCGAGAGCAGGTTGCCGAAGTTGTTGGCCAGGTCGCCGTTGTAGCGGTCGATCATGCGTTCGTAGCTGAAGTCGCCGTCGGGCCCGACCGGCGTGTCACGCAGGAAGTGGTAGCGGAACCCGTCCACGCCGAACTCGCCGAGCAGGTCGGCCGGTGCGATCTGGTTCAGGCGGGTCTTGCTCATCTTCTCGCCGCCGACGAGCAGGAACCCGTGCACGGTGACGTCCACCGGTGGGTCGATGTCGGCCGCCATGAGCATCGCCGGCCAGTACACGCAGTGGAACCGCAGGATGTCCTTGCCGATGATGTGGTGCGCCGCCGGCCACCAGGCGGCGAAGCGCTGCGGGTCGTCGCCGTAGCCCACCGCCGTGAGGTAGTTGACCAGGGCGTCGAACCACACGTAGGTGACGTGGCCGGGGTCCCACGGGAGCGGCACGCCCCAGCTGATCGAGCTGCGGCTGATCGAGAAGTCGTCCAGGCCGCCGCGGATGAAGCCGAGGGCCTCGTTGCGCTTGGTCTCGGGCCGGACGAAGTCGGGGTGGTCGGCGTACCAGTCGAGCAGCGGCTGGGTGAACCGGGAGAGCTTGAAGAAGTAGTTGTCCTCCTTCACGTGCTCGACCGGCCGGTCGTGGATGGGGCACCGATCGCCGTCGATCAGGTCGTCGACGGTGTAGTAGGCCTCGCACGACACGCAGTACAGGCCCTCGTAGGTGCCCATCTCGATGTGGCCGTTGTCGTACACGCGCTGCAGGATCGTCTGCACCGCGGCGTGGTGGCGAGGCTCGCTGGTGCGGATGAAGTCGTCGTTGGAGATGTCGAGCTGCGCCCACGCCTCGCGGAAGCGCTCGGAGGTGCGGTCGGCCCACTCGCGGGGTGTGACGGCGTTGGCCTCGGCGGCCCGCTGCACCTTCAGACCGTGCTCGTCGGTGCCGGTGAGGAAGAAGGTGTCGTCGCCGATCAGCCGGTGCCAGCGGGCGAGCGCGTCGGCGACGACCGTGGTGTAGGCGTGGCCGATGTGCGGCACGTCGTTGACGTAGTAGATGGGGGTCGTCACGTAGAAGCGGGCCACGACCGGCAGGCTACTGCCGGTCGTGAACGACGCTGACAGCGTTCTTCGGGGGGCAGAGGTCCCCCCCGGACCGCCCATCGTCGTGCAATGCTCTGGTGGACAGGCCGCGCGCAGGGGTGGATAGTCTTGCCCGTCCGATCAGGCGGGCCATCGTCGGGGCGCAGGTGACTGAGGTGACCGCCCCCTGGCACCGCCACCAGTCTGGAGGAACGACGCTGAGCGCTTCGCAACCACCGCCGTCCGGGCGGCGGGGCGACCGTGCCGCTGCCGAGCGAGTCGCTGCGGAGCGAGCCGCGCGCGCGCGGGCCGAGCGGGCACGGGCCGAGCGCGACCGGATGCGTGGCAGCGAGGCGGCGCGCGGCCGCAACGACACCCGCGGCGACGGCCGGCGGGGCGCGGCCCCTCGTGGCGACGACCCCCGCCGCGCCGGTCGCGCCGGCCGTGGTGGACGCGCCGGGCGCCCCGGCGGGTACGACGAGGGCGCCCCGCCCCTGCGCCGGCCGTCACCCGACCCCCGGGCGCGCCGCGCGCCGGTCGACCCGGGCCGCGCCGCCCGCTGGGACGACGACCTGTCCGATCCCAGCGAGCTCAGCGGTTGGCGCCAGCGCCAGGCCGAGGCCCGCCGGCAGGCGCACGCCGCGGGCGCGCCGGACGCGCCCGCCCCGGAGCGCCGGGCGGCGCGACGGCCTGCTGGGCCGCCGGCAGGACGTGGTCCCGTGCCGCCGCAGCGCGGCTCGGGGCGGCGCCCCGGTCGCCCCGGTGCCGCGGCGCTCGACCAGGGATGGCAGGGCGCACCCCCACAGACGCGCGCACGTCCGGGCGGCGGCGACGGCTTGCGCGACGACGGCCTGCGCGACGACGACCTCCACCACGACGGCGACGCCGACCGCCGGGCCGAGCGGGCGCCCCGGCGTACCCGCGGGAAGCGGACGGCGCCGGCCAGCGGCCCCCGGCCCGAGCTCCCCTACCTGGGTGGCTTCGACGGCATCCGGGCGATCGCGCTGCTCGCCGTCATGGCGTTCCACCACGGCTTCGAGGTCGCGCGCGGGGGTTTCCTCGGCATCTCGAGCTTCTTCACCCTGTCCGGCTTCCTCGTCGCGACGCTGGCCCTGGCCGAGTGGGCCCAGAACGGGCGGCTCGACCTCGCGCGGGTGTGGGAGCTCCGCGCCCGCCGCATCGTCCCCGCGCTGGTGGCCGTCATCGCGTTGGTCGTCGTGCTGCAGACCACCCTGCGCGTGGGTTCCGGCCCCGGGTTCCGCGGCGACGTGCTCGCCGCACTCGGACAGGTCCTGAACTGGCACTACGTCGTCGGGGGCGACGGGTTCGCCAGCGTGCTCACCGATCCGTCCTCGGTGCAGCACCTCTGGTCGATGTCGGTGCTCGTCCAGATCACCGTGCTGTTCCCGCTGGTGTTCGTCGGCCTGATGGCCGTGACCGGCAAGCGGTGGCGCACCGCGGGCGCGGTGTTCGCGCTCGCGGCGGCGGGCAGCTTCGTCGGTGCGTGGGCGACCGCCGACCGCACCGGCAACGACGGCATGGCCTACTTCGGCACCCACACCCGGGTCGGCGAGCTGCTGGTGGGCGTCGTGCTCGCGTACATGCTGCTGAGCCCGGGCGTGCGCCGGTCGGTCGAGTCGCCCAACGGCGCCCAGGTCGTACGGTACGGGGCACCGGTGGCGCTCGTGGCGCTGGTGTGGCTCTGGCACTCGACCGGCCTCTACAGCAGCAACCTGTTCGCGGGGGTGACCGCCCTCAACGCCCTGCTCACGGCCTGGCTGATCTTCGCGGTGACCATCCCGGGGCCGGCGGCTGACCTGCTGGGCAGCCTGCCGTTCCGCACGATCGGTAAGGTCAGCTACGCCGCGTACCTGCTCCACTGGCCACTGTTCCTGCTGGTGGACGAAGACCTCGTCGGTGTCGACGGGCCGCTGCTGTTCGTGGCGCGGGTCGGCGTGTCGCTCGCGGCCGCCGCCCTGCTCACCTACGGGCTCGAGCAGCCGTTCCGGCGCAAGCTGCGCCTGCCCCGGCCCCGACTGGCGATCGGGCTCGTCGTCAGCCTGGCGCTGGTGGCCGTGGCGGCCCTGGTGCTGCCGGAGCAGCCACCCGCCGGAGTCACGCTCACGATCGGCGACGGCAACGGGCCCGGCGCCCTCGACGTCGTGGTGCCCACCGGCGACGAGGCCGCCTCGATCGCGCTCGTGGGGGGCTCGTTCGCCAGCGGGTTGCCACAGGGCATCGAGGCGTGGAACGCCGAGAACACGTCCGAGCAGGTCCGGGTGCACACGCACCTGGCGCCCGACTGCCCGCTCTCGGGGCCCGGACCGGTGCGCATCGCCGGCGAGATCATCGGCGACAGCACCGACTGCGACGGCTTCGGGCCTCGCCTGCCCCACCTGCTCGACCAGGCCGATGCGGACGTCGTGGTGGTCGTGCCGGGCGTCGGCGACCTGGCGGCGCGCGAGATCGACCAGCAGTGGCTGCACCTCGGCGACCCGGTCTACGACAGCTGGCTGCGCCAGCACCTCACCGACCTGGCCGACACCCTCGCCCGTGCGGACGCGCCGGTGCTGTGGGCCACCTCGCTGCACGTGCGGGTGCCTCCCGCCGGCGACCTCGAGGGCGACTGGACCGACGTGGCCGAGAACGACCCGGCCCGCGTCGACCGGTTCAACGACATCCTCCGCGACGTCGCCGACCGCGAGGGCTTCACGGTGATCGACCTCGACGCGTGGGGCCACCAGCTCGCGCGAGGCGAGTTCAACCCCGGTGTGCGGGCCGAGGGCGGCGACCTCACCGAGGACGGCGCGGTGCGCGCCGCCGGCTGGCTCGTCCCCAAGGTGTTCGAGGTGACCGGCGCCGGCGCCGAAGGCGAGGACGAGGGCAGCGGCGGCGGCGAAGCCGAGACGGCGCCCGGCGGCTGACGCGCCCGGCACCCCCGCGTCACGACGGCACCGCCAGGGGTGGTGACCCGGTGGTAACCTCTCCGCCCGGCACGCCACGCGGCAGTGGCAGGGGGCGGGCCGTGGGGGAGGACGAGAGTGGGGACAGCTGCAGCGCCGCGCGAGCGCGCCGGAGCGGTCGACGGGGCCACCGCCGTCGTCGACCCGGACCCGGTGGTCGAGCACGCGCCCCCGCCCGCCGCAGCTGCTGCCGCCCCCGGGCCACAGGCGCTCGGCTACCTGCCCGGGCTCGACGGCCTGCGCGCCATCGCCCTGCTCGCGGTCCTCGCCTTCCATCACGGCTTCGGCAGCGCCCGGGGTGGCTACCTGGGTGTGTCGTCGTTCTTCACGCTGTCAGGGTTCCTCATCACCACCCTGGCCATCGGCGAGCGCGCCCGGACCGGGCGCCTGAGCTGGCCCCGGTTCTGGGAGCGGCGGGCGCGCCGCCTGCTGCCGGCCGCCCTCGTCACGCTCGCCGGGGTGCTGGCGCTCCACGCCTGGTTCGAGGTGGGCTCGGGGTCGGGCCTGCGGGGCGACGTGCTGGCGGCGCTCGGCTACGTCGCCAACTGGCGCCTGGCCCTCGGCCAGGACAGCTATGCCGACCTGTTCGCCGAGCCGTCGCCGGTCGTCCACTTCTGGTCGCTGGCCATCGAGGAGCAGTTCTACCTGGCGTTCCCGCTGGTGTTCGGGGGCGTCATGACGATCGTCCGCGGCGCCCGCCGGCGCGCGGCCACGGTGTTCGGGCTGGCCGCCGCCGCCTCGTTCGCGGTCGCGGCCGTCGTCGCCGGGCGGTCCGGCAACGACGGCATCGCCTACTACGGCACCCACACCCGGGCGGGCGAGCTGCTCGTCGGGGTGGTGCTGGCGTTCGTCCTGGCGTCGCCCACCGTCCGCAGGGCCGGCACCGCGACGCGCCGGAGCGTCGGCCTCGCCGCGGCGGGCGCGGCGGCCCTCGCGGTCCTCGCCTGGCTGTGGTCGACGGTCGCCATCGACGACACCCGCCTCTTCCGCGGGGTCACGCTCGTGAACGCCGTGCTCACCGCGGTCGTCATCACCGCGGTCACCCGGTCGTCCGGGTTCGACCGCGTCGTCGGGATCGGCCCGCTGCGGGCCGTCGGCAAGGTCAGCTACGCCGCCTACCTGTTCCACTGGCCGCTGTTCCTGCTGCTGGCCCCGCCCCGCGTCGATCTCGCGCCCCGGCCCCTGTTCGCGGTGCGCTTGGGGGCCACGCTCGTGGCCGCTGGGGTGTCGTACGTGCTGGTCGAGTCGCCGTTCCGCTTCCGGCTCGAGCTGCCGAGGGTGCGCCTCGCAGCGATCGCGGCGGCCGGCGTGGCGGCGGTCGTGGCCCTCGCGTTCGTCGTTCGGCCCCACCCCACGGGGTTCACCGAGCAGCCGGTCGCGGGCGGTGCCGGCGGCGGCCAGTTCGTCTCCGAGGCCCCCACGGTGGCCGCCGTCGCCCCGCCCGACGGCGTCGCGGCCACCCACACGGCCCTCGTGCTCGGCGACTCGGTGGCCTACTCGCTGCTCAGCGGCTTCCACTTCTGGAACGTCGACGAGCCGGACCACGTCTTCCGGGTCGACAGCCACATCGCGTTCGGGTGCCCGGTGGGCGGGCCCGGGGTGATCCGTGGCATCACCGAGGAGCACCACACGTACTCGGACTGCGCCGTGTGGCGCGACAACATCCCGCGCGCCATCGCCGGGTCGTCGCCCGACGTCATCGTGATCCTCATGGGGCTGGGCGACCTCAACGGGCGCGAGGTCGACGGCGAGTGGCGCGAGATGGGCGATCCGACCCACGACGACTGGTTGATGACGCAGATCGACGAGGTGGCCACCGCTCTCGAGGCGCCGGGCACGCCGGTCGTCTGGCTCACGTTCCCCCACGTCCGCGCCCGGGACACGTCCGACCCGACGAGCTCGTGGCAGAGCAACCCCATCAACGACCCGGCCAAGGTCGAGCGCTACAACGAGCTGGTGGCCGAGGTGATGATGGGGCATCACGGCATCGACGTCGTCGACCTC
>JAFGPU010000041.1 GCA_016936035.1 Acidimicrobiales bacterium | reverse complement strand
GCACGGCGGGGCCACGAGCCGACTTTCTGCGATGTTACGCGGGGTAGATAGGCTTCTGAGCGTCCCAGACGTCCACTTCCTTGGGGGATGGCCACCATGGCTGGTTCCGTGATCCTGGCGGGTGCCCGCACGCCCATCGGCAAGCTCTCCGGTGCGCTGGGCGGCTTCGCCGCCACCGACCTCGGCGGCTTCGCCATCAAGGCCGCTCTCGACCGCGCCGGGGTCGAGCCCGACCAGGTCGACTACGTGTTCATGGGGCAGGTGCTGCAGGCCGGTGCCGGGCAGATCACCGCCCGCCAGGCCGGCGCCAACGCCGGCATCCCCATGACGGTGCCCGCCACCACCGTCAACAAGGTCTGCCTGTCGGGCCTGAACGCCATCTTCCTCGCCGATCTGCTGATCCAGTCCGGCGCGGCCGACATCGTGGTCGCCGGCGGCATGGAGTCGATGACCCAGGCGCCCTACCTGCTCCCCGGCGCCCGCGAGGGCTACCGCCTCGGTGACAAGTCGGTCGTCGACTCGATGATGTACGACGGTCTGTTCTGCGCGTTCGACCAGGTCGCGATGGGTGCCGGCACCGAGAGGTACGCGGCGTCCGCCGGCCTCGAGCGCGCCCCGCAGGACGACCTGGCGGCCAAGTCGCACGAGCGGGCGGCGGCGGCCATCAAGGAGGGCCGCTTCGCGGACGAGATCGTCCCGGTCGAGGTCCCGCAGCGCAAGGGCGACCCGGTGGTGGTCGACACCGACGAGGGCGTGCGCCCCGGCACCACCACCGACTCGCTGAGCAAGCTGCGGCCCGCGTTCGACAAGGCCGGCAACATCACCGCCGGCAACGCCTCGCAGATCTCCGACGGCGCCGCCGCGGTCATCGTCGTGTCGAAGGCGACGGCCGAGCGCCTCGGGGTGCAGCCGCTGGGCGAGATCCTCGGCTACGGCCAGGTGGCCGGACCCGACCCGTCGCTGCTCACGCAGCCGTCGCGGGCGATCAACGCCGCTCTCGAGAGCGCCGGAAAGTCGGTGGGCGACATCGACCTGTTCGAGCTCAACGAGGCGTTCGCCGCCGTGGGCCTGGCCTCGATGACCGACCTCGGCATCACCGACGAGGTCGTCAACGTCAACGGCGGCGCCATCGCCCTCGGCCACCCGGTCGGCATGTCGGGCACCCGTCTCGCACTCACGCTCATGCACGAGCTCAAGCGGCGGGGCGGCGGCACGGGCGCCGCGGCGCTGTGCGGCGGCGGCGGACAGGGCGACGCCATCCTGCTGTCGGTCTGAACGACCTAACCTCTGTCCCTGCGTGCGCGACCTGACCCGGTCGCGTGCGCAGGGACACGAGTGGGCGCCCGCACGCGCCCGACCATGCAACTGGGGGCCCGTCTCGCATGGATGAAGCGACCAACGTCATCGTCCGTCCGCCTGTCACGGACGATGCGGCAGGGGGACGTCGGGTCGCCGAGGACGTCGCCGAACGGCGGCCGACGACCCTCGACTACAACCCCGCCCTCGACGGGATCCGGGGCCTGGCCGTGGCGGCGGTCCTGCTGTTCCACGCCGGCTTCCCGTGGGCGAGGGGCGGGTACCTCGGGGTCTCGACCTTCTTCACCCTGTCGGGCTTCCTCATCACGTCGTTGCTGCTGGTCGAGCGCAGCGCCACCGGCCGCATCTCGCTCGGGCGCTTCTGGGCCCGGCGCCTACGCCGTCTGCTGCCCGCCTCCGCGCTCACCCTGGCCGCCGTCGCCGTCGGGTCCCACCTCTTCGACGAACTGTGGACCGAGGGCCTCGACGGCGACCTGCTGGCGTCGCTGTTCCAGGTGGCGAACTGGCGCTTCATCTTCGACGACCAGTCCTACGCCGACCTGTTCGCCACGCCCTCGCCGGTGCTGCACTTCTGGTCGCTCGCCATCGAGGAGCAGTTCTACTGGGTGTTCCCCCTGCTCACCGCCGGGGTCTTCGCCGTCGCCAAGGGTTCGGTCAAGGTGTACGCGGTGGTGCTGACAGGGCTGTTCGCCCTGTCGGCCGCGGCCACCGTGGCCCTCGGTGTCGACGAGTCGGCGACCGTCTACTACGCCACGTACACCCGCATGGGCGAGATCCTCGTCGGCTCGTTGCTGGCTGTCGCGGTCGCGGCGGGGCTCGCCCGCCATCGGGCGGTCGCACGCTACGGCGGCGTTGCCGGTGCGGTGGCCCTGGTTCTCACGCTCTGGGCCTGGTGGAACGTCGAGCAGCAGACACCGGCGGTCTCGCGTGGCGGCCTGCTCGCCTATGCGCTGGTGTCGGGCCTGCTGGTGCTGGCTGCGTCCGTCCCCGGCCCGGTGCGGCGCCTGCTGGCGGTCGCCCCGCTGCGCCTGCTCGGTGTGGTCTCCTACGGCGTGTACCTGGTGCACTGGCCGATCTTCCTCGTCGTCGATGCCGAGCGCACCGGGTTGGGGCGGGCACCGCTGTTCGCCCTGCGGCTGACGATCACGCTGGCGGTGGCGGTGGTGTCGTACCACCTGGTCGAGCGCCCGATCCGCCGCGGCTGGTCGATGCCGCGCGTGCCAATGCCGGCCCTGGCCGCGGCGTCGGTCGCCGTCGTCGCCCTCACCGCGTCGGTCGTGCCCGCGCCGGCCGGTCCCACCGACGAGCAGCTCGCGGCCTACGTCGAGGGCCTCAAGTTCCAGGACCCCAACAACATCCCGCCCGACGCCCGGATCGGGGTCGCGTTCGGCGACTCGACGATGTTCGAGACCGGCATGGGCCTGGCCTCGTGGGGCCGCGAGACCGAGGACCTGGTCATTCCCGACGGCATCGGCGCCCTGCTGGGGTGCGGCATCACGCGTGGCGGCGAGCGCCGCAGCCGTGGCGAGGCCACCGTCGCGCCCGCCGGCTGCGACGACTGGCCCGACGAGATACCGCGCTCGGTCAGGTCGGTGCGCGAGACGTTCGGCCGCGTCGAGTTCGCCCTCATCCAGACCGGCCCCTGGGACGTGGCCGACCGGCGGCTCGAGGGCGACGACCGGTGGCGGGCGCCGGGCGACCCGGTGTACGACGACTACCTGTACAGCGAGCTGTCCCTGGCCACCGACCTGTTCGTCGAGGAGGGGCTGGTCGTCGTGTGGCTGCTCGCTCCCCACATCGACGTCGGGCGCAACGAGGAGCCCCCGCCCGACCCGCCGTACTCCGAGTCCGAGCCGGAGCGGATGGACCGCCTGAACGAGATCATCCAGCGGGTCGCCGACGAGCGCGACAGCGTCGTCGCCGTCGACCTCGCGGGCTACATGCAGCGCCTGCCCGGTGGCGAGATGGATCGCGAGCTGCGCCCCGACGGCGTGCACTTCACGGTGGAGTCGGCCACCGAGGTGGCCGACTGGCTGGGCCCCGCCGTGCTCGAGGCGGTGGCATCCGAGCCCAACCCGCTCGCGCCGCCGCCCATGCCGCCCGGCACCACCACGACCACCGCTGCCGAGTGACCGTCACCGGCCGGTGACCGCGATGCGCGATGACGACGTTCCGAGCACGTCGCTCGGGTTGCACGCGGTGTCGAGCATGGCCCCCACCGTGCCGGCGCCGTCGAACGACGCGACCCGCCACCGGTCGCCGTCGTGGGCCGCGTCCGTGACCTCGACCGTGGCGACGACCGTGGCGGTGCCGATGCCGGGCACGACCACTGCGGTGTGTCCCTCGTCGTAGCAGTCGATCGGCTGGCTGAGCGACAGCGCCACGGTGCCGTCGGTGACCTGCGCGCTGCCGGAGGCGCCGTCGGCGGCGACGACGGGCACCCGGCACGGGCCGGGGTCGCAGGCGCTGGCGTCGGCCGTGAGGCTGAGGGTGTAGCTCTGGCCGGCCGGGTACTGCAGCGCCTCGGGGATGGCGTCACCGGAGGGCTCGCCCACGACGTCGAGGTCGATCGTGTAGGCGCCGTCGAGGACGGCAGAGGCCATGATGCCCACGGCGGCATCGCCGACGTCGACCTCGGGCAGGCCGGCCTTGCGGTCGGCGTCGAGGTTCTGCTGGGCCCACGTCGACGGCGCTTCGGTGAGCGCCGCGGTCGGCGCGTCGGACGGCGCCACCGTCACGACCTCGTTGGCGGCGATGTCGGTGCCGGCATCGCCGTCGATGGCGACGACGCCGCCGCCGGCCGGCGCCTCGATGCTGCAGGACGCCGAGCAGTCGAGCGCGACGGGAGTGCCCGAGGAGGTGACGATCGCACCGGGGACGTGCACCTCGATGGCGGCCGCCTCGGTGTCACCGGCCGGGTTCAGCCAGGCGCGCCCGGCGGTCAGCTGGATGGTCGGAAGCGACCCTGCGGGAGGTGCCGCCTCGCCGGCCACGGGATCGACCGCCAGGTCGGTGAACGACACCGTGGCGCCGGCGTCGAACCGGACGATGCCGCCGCCGTCGAGGTCGAGCGCCACGGTGCCGTCGCCGGTGGTCTCCACGGTCCAGCCGGCGTGCACGGTCTCGCCCTCCTCCAGCAGGCGCTCGCCGGCGCCCTCGCCGCCGGGGCGCACGACGACGCCGCCGGACACGGCAGCGACCCGGCCGAAGGTGGTGGCGGTGTCTCCGCCGTCACTGCGCAGGACCACCAGCGCCGACGCGGCCACCGCCACGACGACCAGGGCGAGCCCGACGTAGAGCAGTTGCCATCCCTGTTTCGCCGCGCGCTCGCCGGCGCTGGGCGGGGGCGCGTCTCGCACCGCGGTCGCAGCGTCGGCGGGACCGGCCGGACCGGCCTCGGCGGCATCCGCACCGGCGGGGGCGGGGGCGGGAGCGGGCACCCGGGGTCGCTCCAGGCGGGGCGGGTTCGGGGCGTACGCCGGCGACGGTGGCGGCGTGTAGCCGGCGGCGGCGCTGTGCTCGTCGGACACCGTCAGCCGAGGGATACGAGGAGACCTTCGCACGAGCGGATGACCACCCGAGCGGCGTCGGCGACCTCACGCGACGACATCGGGCTCTCGGCCCGTCGTTGCCAGCGCCCGATGGCGTTGCCGAGGGCCCGACGTACCTCGCTCACGTCGGCCTCGGGCGTCAGGCCGAGCCGGGTGTGCACCGCACCACCCTCGGCACCCAGCAGGCGCTCCATCTCCTCGGCCTCGGCGGGCTTGACCTTGATGCCGTTCGCCCGCAGGGCGTTCAGCAGGCGGATCTCCGCGAACTCGTGGGCCGCCGCCGTGATGCGCTCGAGCTCGGACGCCAGCGCCTCGCGGCTGGGCACGGGGTGCTCGCCGAGGACCGACTCCAGCGCCAGCAGGGCCGACCGGGCCTTGAGGACGTCGCGACGCTGAGCGAACTGGCTCAACAGCACCTCGCGCAGCTCGACCAGCCCGCTGCGCCGCACCAGCTCGGTCGACAGCGCCGTCGCGGTCGCCGCCGCCCCCTGGCGGATCAGCGCGACGGCGAGGCGCACGCCGAACAGGCCGAACCGGTCGAGCAGGTGCTCGCGCTCCATCGGCGTGAGCGGGATGGGCGTCTCGGCCTGCACGAAGCGGTCGGCAGACAGGAAGAGGGCTTCGGCGTCGTCACGGGACGCCTTGGCGATGGCGTCGAGCGCCTTGTACTCGACCTCGCGCAGCGTCGCCCCCGATTGCGCCAGCAGCCCGGCCACGGGCACGACCGTCTGCGCCAGCCGGCGCACCTTGGGGTCGTGCCGGTAGCGGGCGGCGATGCGCTGGGCCGACGCCATCGAGTCGATGCGACCCACGCCGACCTCGTCGGCGCGCGACAGCACCGCCACGGCGTTGACCGGCGTCGCCTGCGAGAACTCCTCGTCGTGGAAGGCCTCGAGGAAGTTGATGTCGGAGGCGTGCAGGTGACGCATGAGGTACAGCACGGCGTCCGCAGGCGTCACCTGGTCCTCGCCAGGGGTGAGGAAGGCGGTGGTGCGTGCCGACACGTCGGTGGACAGGGAGGCGATGCCGGGCGTGTCGATGAGCGTCATCTGCCGGAGCGACGACGACGGCCACTCGATGACCAGTCGGTTGATGTCGTCGGGGTCGGTGCCGCCGAGGTCGATGGCGATGGCGCCGCCGTCGCGGGTGAACGGCACCTGGCGCGCGTCGCCGTCGGTGGGTTCGAGCGTCGCCCGGTAGGTGATGCCGTCGCGGTACCAGGTGACGATGCGGGTGCACTCGCCGGCGTCGGTGGGCGCGAGCTCCTCGCCGACCAGCGCGTTGAGCAGCGTCGACTTGCCCGCCTTGACCTTGCCGGCGATGGCGACGCGCAGCGGCTCGTCGAGGCGGTCGAGCACGGCCTGCAGGCGCTGGCGGGCGTCGGGTGCCGACGCGTAGGCCTGGGTCGCCTGCTCGAGGAGGTGGCGGACGCTGTCGAGCAGCGGCGACGACGAGGCGGGCTGGCTCACGACGTCGCTCCGGTTCCGTCGGTGGGCTCGAGGTCGGGCGCCAGCGCGTACGCCTTGTTGCGCAGCACGCCGATGCGCTTCAGCTCGGCGTCGACGTCGCGCAGCCGCTTCTGGCGCGTGTTGGCGTCGGACTTGACCGCCTGCTGCGCCGCGGCGAGCGCATCGGTGGTCGACCGGTGCAGCTCCTCGGCGCGGGCGGCGAAGAAGTCTCGCATCTGCCGCTGGGTGCGGCGCAGGGTGTCTCGCGAGTCCTTGCCGACCACGAAGCCCACCTCGTCGGTGTACTTGCGGTGCGCCTGGCGGGCCTGGTTGCGGCGCATGGCGAGCTGGCGCTCCTTCTCACCGCGCAGCGCCGACCGTCCCATGAACAACCCGATGATGATCGTGGCGGGGTTGGCCATCGCCAGACCGGCCATGCGGCCGAGCATGCCGAACATGAGCAGGCCGCCGTAGCTGCCCCGCAGGGCGGACATGCCCTGGCTGCCCACGCCCATCTTCCTCATCTCGACATCGGTGTTGGCGTCGACGCCGCTGAGCACCTCGGTGGGGTTGGCGACGTCGAGCTCGACGACGATGTCGTCGCCGGCCTCGTCGAAGTGCTCGGCCACCCGAGCCGTCAGCTCCTGGGCCCGGGTGTGCAGGAACGTGTAGTTGTGCACGACGTCTTCGGCGACCCGGCGGTAGAGCCAGGCCTGGAACTCGTCCCAGGTCTCGGCCGGGTCGCTGGCTTCGATGGCCTCGTCGGCGTGGCGGGTCACCATGCGCAGCCGGCTGCGGAGGTCGTGGTCGACGTCGGCTTGGAGGTCGATGACGCCGTCGCTCAGCGTCTGCTGCCACTTGGACACGCCGCTCTTGAGGCGCTCGGCCTTGGCCTTGGCCTCGGTGAGGTTGTCGACGACCTGCTGGGCCTTGTCGGGGTCGTCGAGGGCCTGGCGCTCGCTGCGGAACTGCGACTCGAGCATGGACGTGACCGCGACGAGGTCGTTGGCGGCCGTGCGCACGCTGAGCTTCTCGGCGTTGGCGGCGATGTCGTTCTGCAGGTAGCTGGCCAGCTGGGGGAAGCCCGACTCGCGGTTGAGATCGCGGTCGTTGTTGCGCAGTGCGTGGACCCGCAGCGACGACGAGACGCACAGGATGTCGGCCTGCACGCCCTGACGGGCGAGGTGCTCGACGTTGAGGTCGCGGATCTTGCGCCACGACGGGTAGAAGTCGATCTTCGTGAGGACGCAGACCACGTTCGGGCACATGCGCCGGGCCGTCTGCAGGAACTCGAGCTCGGGCCCGGTGAACTCCTGGCTGGCGTCGGAGACGAACACCACGGCGTCGGCCATGGGCAGCGCGCCGATGGTGGCGGCGCTGTGGGCCGACCCCAGCCCCCCGACGCCGGGGGTGTCGACGATGACCAGACCGTCGCTCAGGAGCTTGCGGGGGATCGACACCTCGACCGAGCTGACCGTGCGGTCGTCGTCGAGGTCGGTGGCCTCGGTGACGTAGCCGGCCACCTGGTCGACGGCGATGGGCTCTCGGATCGGCGTGCGGGTGGGGTCGAGCTCGTCGCCGCCCGGGTCGAACAGCACGGCCGCCGTGGGCGGGTCGCCGAACCTGATGGCCGTGGGGACCGAGGTGGCGATGTCGTCGTCGACGGGGCACACGGGGGCGTTCAGCAGTGCGTTGACGAGCGACGACTTGCCCTGCTTGAACTCGCCGATGACGAACACGTGGAACGCCGGATCGCTCAGGCGCTTGCGCGTGAGTGCGAGTCGTTCGTCCAGGTCGGGACGCGCGTAGGCCTTGGCTGCCTGCCGTCCGAGATCCACCACGGACAATGCCTGCTGCACGGTCGCCGACCGCTCACCGGCGTTGGGGTTCCCCGCCATCTTCGCAACTCCTTGTGCCCGGCAACGCTAACGCGGATCGACGGCGCGCTCTGACACGCGCATCGGGGCCCCGGTGGTACCGGAGCCCCGATGCCCGAGCGTCAGCCCGTCATGCCGAGCGTCGCCTCAGAGAGCCTCGAGCCCGGGCTCGAGGGCGGCGTCGGCGCTGGCGTCGACGTCGATGAAGTCGTCGTCGCTCTGGTCGTTGAAGCTGTCGTTGATCGAGTGGTCGTCGACCT
>JAFGPU010000330.1 GCA_016936035.1 Acidimicrobiales bacterium | reverse complement strand
GCCGCGACGGTCACGTCGTCGCCCTCGTACACCGGAGCCAGGAAACGTGCGCGCAGCGAGCCCCGCTCGAGCCAGGGGACGCCCCACGCCTCGGCGGGGACGTGGGCCATGTACGCGTAGACGTCGACGCCGGGGACGAGGCCACCCCGGAACCCGTACCGGCGCGCCACCACGTCGTCGTGGATCTTGTTGCTCGATGCGGTCGCGGTGTTGCGCGCGGTCACCCGGTGGTCGTGGAGCGCCTCCATGGGGAGGCACGGTAGGTCACCAGCGGGTGCCTCGACCGGTCTACGCGACGCCGTCGCAGTCCGCGTCGGCGGCGAACACGCCGTCGCTGGTACCGCTGCCCACGTGCCCCGTGTGCGACGGGAACACCCGGATCGTGAACTGCTCCTGGGCGTTGTCGACCACCAGCACGTGGCAGTGCGGCCCGCCGCCGACGCCGGCGGGGTTGCGGTCGATCGAGGTCTCGCCCTGGCTCGGCTGGTTGGGCGGCGGCTCGGCGGACGCCGCCCCGGCCATCCCGCCGACGGCCAAGGCCGCCACCAGCGACATCGTCAGCACTCGCTTCATCATCGTCCCCCTCGTCACACGGGCTGTCAGCCGGTACTACGTGCGCCGGGCGGACGCGGATTCAGGCAATCCGCCCGGCGGGGCATCGAGCTCGGTGGTCAACCCGCGTAGCGGATGGTGATGTTGCCGTGATCGGCCTTGGCGGCGATCGTCCGATCGCTGCGGGGATCCTGGTTGATGCGGTCGCTGACGGTGCCCTGGTCGGCCTGGGTGTCCGGGGGCGCGTAGAACACGTCCTCCTCGTACGGCAGCACGATGTCGACGGTGCCGTGGTCGGCCTCGACGTCGATCGCCTGGGGCGAGGTAAGGAACTCGAGGACGACCAGGCCGTGGTCGGCGCCGGCCACCACCCGGTCGGCCGACAGCTCCCGGCCCTCGACGCGCCCGTGGTTGGCCGAGGCGGAGACCTCGCCCCCGACGCGCACGAGCTCGACGTGTGACCGGCTGCGGGCGTCGACGCCACCCGACGTGTCCGAGATCGTGACCCCGCCGCGAGCGTCGACGTCCACGCCCAGGTCCTCGGGAACCTCGATCGTGTAGTCGACGCCGCACCACTCGGACCCGAACAGCGGGCAGCTGCCGCGGACGACGAGGTGGCCGTCGCGCGAGGAGATCTCGTGGCCCGTGGCCCGCAGCCCCTCGCTGACGCGGGCGTGCACGGTGACCGACCGGGCGTCGTCGACGCCGACGACCGACACCGATCCCGCCCCGTTGTCGACGATGACACCGGACAGGTCGCGGGCGTCGACGGTGGCCACCTCGGTGTGCTCCTCGTGCGCCAGGATGCTGGCCGCCTGCACCAGGCCGATGCCGAGTATCGGCACTGTGGCCATGCAGCCGACCACCAGCCACGCGCGCCGCACGCCCGGGCCCCGGACCAGGCGGTCGCCGCGGGTCGCGACGCGGTCGGCGCCGTCGGTGAGCCGCCGGATGAGACGTTCGATGGCTGCTCGCATGGGTGCTCCCGCCTCAACCGTCCAGCCAGCGCAGCACGGCGAGCACGCGACGGTGGTCGTGCTCGGTGGGCGGCAGGTCGAGCTTGGTGAAGATGTTGCTGATGTGCTTCTCGACCGCGCCGTCGCTGACGACCAGGTCCCGCGCGATGGCGGCGTTGGTGCGCCCCTCGGCCATGAGGCCGAGCACCTCGCGCTCGCGCGGCGACAGGCGGTCGAGCGGGTCACGGCGGCGCGTGCGGGCCAGCAGCTGGGCGACGACCTCCGGGTCGAGGACGGTGCCGCCCTCGCCCACCCGCCGGACGCCGTCGAGGAACTCGGCGACATCCGCGATGCGGTCCTTCAGCAGGTAGCCGACCCCCGACGTGTCGCTCGCGAGCAGCTCGCTGGCGTAGGTCTGCTCGACGTACTGGGAGAGCACGAGGATGCCGATCTGCGGCCAGCGCTCGCGGATCTGCAGGGCGGCCCGCAGCCCGTCGTCGGTGAACGTCGGCGGCATGCGCACGTCGACCACCGCCAGGTCGGGACGGTGGCGCTCGACGACGGTGAGCAGGTCGTCGGCGTTGTCGACCGTGGCCACCACCTCGTGCCCGGCGTCGGCGAGCAGGCCGGTCAGCCCGGCACGCAGCAGGACCGAGTCCTCGGCGATCACGATGCGCATGGCAACTCCACCAGCAGGGTCGTGGGGCCGCCGGCGGGACTGATCAGCTGCATGGTGCCTCCCAGCGCCGTGGCCCGGTCGTGCAGGCCGCGCAGCCCCGTCCCCGCTGCGGGGTCGGCACCGCCGACACCGTCGTCGCGAACCTCGACCACGAGGCGGTCGCCGGCGCGGGCGATGGCCACCGACGCCCGGGTGGCGTGCGCGTGGCGGGCGACGTTGGTGAGCGCCTCGGTCACCACGAAGTAGGCCGTGCTCTCGACGACGGCCGACGGCCGTTCGGCCACCTGCACGTCGAGCGTGACCGGCACCGGCGAGCGCGCGACGACCGCCGAGAGCGCGGCGTCGAGGCCGCGGTCCTCGAGGATGACCGGGTGGATGCCCCGCACCAGGTCGCGGATCTCCTTGAGCGCCGCCTTGGCCTCCTCGTGCGCCTCGGCCACCAGCTCGCGACCGCCCTCGGGGTCGGCCTCGAGCCGTTGACGCGCCGTGCCCAGGCCCATGGCCAGGGCCACGAGCCGCTGCTGGGCGCCGTCGTGCAGGTCGCGCTCGATGCGCCGACGCTCGGCCTCGGCGCTGTCGACCGCCGCGGCCCGACTGGTCTCGAGGCGGCTCACCTGCTCGCCCAGCGCGTCGTCGCGCCGGGGTGCGAGCAGCCACCGGGCGGTGGCGACGTCGAGGCGGGCGAACGCCCGTGTCACCCAGGGGGCCGCGACCAGCAGGCCGCTCAGTCCGACGGCGGTCGCGCCCAAGGCAGCCGGCCCCTGCGAGACCTCGAACAGCCCGAACTTGGCCGTGTCACCCGGCAGCGCGGCGACGTAGAGCGGGAGCAGCAGCAACGCCGCCGAACCGCACCACACCACGCTGGTGCCGACGGTCGTGAGCACGCTGCGGGGCAGCGCCAGCAGGTGGTAGGCGACCTCGCGCCAGCGCGCGCCCGACCGCAGCCGCTCGACCAGGCGGCCCCACGGCGAGCGCGACTCCAGCGGCGGGACCGGGTCGTCGAGCGTCTCGCCCAGCAGTGCGTCGACCCGCGAGCGCTCGACCGTGGCCATGGCGTGGGACGCGACGAGCAGTCCCCAGACGACCGGCAACGCCAGCGGGAGCGTGAGCAGCAGCGCCACCGAGGTGGCCAGCAGGGTGAAGGTGACCGAGAACAGCACCACGCCCACCACCACGTCGAGCATCAGGTAGGTGAGCGCCCACCAGGTGGACGCCTCGCGCCACGGCTGGAGCAGGTCGCGGATCACAGGTCAACGGTAAGCGTGGGGGCCGCGGCGAGCCATGGAGCGACCGGGCGTGCGCCCGGTGGGGTTGTCCCCACCTGCACGGCGCCCCTGCGGCGTCACTGCAGGCTCGACCGGCCGTCGGTGCCCCACCAGCTGGCGGTCAGCCGGAGGTCGTCGCGGCGGGGCTCGATCTCCTCGTAGACCCGCCGGTAGCCGGTGTGGGCGATGCGCCAGTGGCCCTCGACCTTGCTGTAGCGGTCGTCGTAGTACGAGGCGCCGCGCACCGTCATGCCGAGGCCGCCCAGCACGACGACGTCGTCGAGCGCCCACACGCCGGTGGCCGAGTCGGGGCCCGTCAGGGCGATCTCCGGCTGGTGCACCTTGTGGCTGGTGAGCATCGACTCGTCGGCCATCGACGTGGTGAGGAAGTCCATGATCGCGTCGCGGCCCGCCAGCGTGGTCGCCCCGCCCCCGTAGGCGGCGGTGGCGTCGGCGGTGAACAGGCCGGCCAGATCGTCCCACCGCTTGGTGTCGATGAACCGCACGTAGCGGTACTTGAGCTGGTGGATCTGCTCGATCTCGACGAGGTCGTCCGGCGTCATGGGCCGTCGTCTACCACGTCGGGCCCTACCACGCTCGCGGTAGTGGAAGGCCCGCCCTCCGGACGATGACGGCCGCGCCGCCGCGCCGTACCGTGCGGGTCGTGACCGCCACGTGGACGCCCGCGCCCGAGCACGGGTGGCGCGCCGTCTCGGTGCCGGCGCGCGTCCGCCTCGTCGGCGTGGCGGTCCTGGTTGCGGTCGTGCAGGTGGGCGTCACGCTCGCAGCCGCGCACACCCAGCCCGAGGCCCGCGGGCTCGACGCACCCGCCGTCGCGCTGCTGGTCGGCGCATCGGCCGCGCTTCTGGTGCGCCGCCGACTGCCGGTGCTGGCCCTGGTGGGCGCGTTCGTCCCGACCATGACGTACACGCTCCTCGACTACCCGGACGGGCCGGTCTTCCTGGCGCTGATCACGGCGTTCGTCAACGCCGTCATGCGCGGGCACCGCCATGTCGCGTGG
>JAFGPU010000006.1 GCA_016936035.1 Acidimicrobiales bacterium | reverse complement strand
CCGTCGACGAGCTCTACGCCCGGCCGCAGCACCCCTACACCCGCGGCCTGCTCGCGTCGCTGCCGGTGCTCGGCGGCGCGGCAGGCGCGCGGCGCGACCTGGCGGTCATCCCCGGACTGCCCCCCGACCCGGTCTCATTGCCCCCAGGCTGCGCGTTCTACCCGCGCTGCTCGGTGCGCGGCGACCCCCGGTGCGCGGTCGAGGTGCCGCCGCTCCGGCCGGCCGCCACGGGGGCGACCGACGCCGTGCGGCACCGGGTAGCCACCTTCTACGACCTCGACCCGGTCGCGCCCGCCCCGCCGGCCACCGAGGACGGGCCGGCGTGAGCGACGAGGCGACGACCGAGCCGATGCCCCCGGGCCCCCCGGGACCTCCGGCGGGCGACGTGCTGCTGCGCGCCGAGGGCCTGCACGTGCACTTCCCGAACCGCGGCGGGCCGCCTGTGCGTGCGGTGGACGGGGTCGACATCGAGGTGCGCCGGGGCGAGACGCTGGGCCTGGTCGGCGAGTCGGGGTGCGGCAAGTCGACGCTGGGGTCGGCGCTGCTCCGCCTGGTCGAGCCGACCGCCGGCCGCATCGAGCTCGACGGCACCGACGTGTCGGCTCTGGGCCGCCGCGGCCTGCGCGCGCTACGGCGGCGCGTCGCCATGGTGTTCCAGGACCCCTACGCCTCGCTCGACCCGCGCCAGACCATCGGCCGCATCGTCGCCGAGCCGCTCGAGGTGCACGGCCTGCACCCCGGGCGCAGCGCCCGCCGGGACCGGGTCGACGAGCTGCTCGGCCTGGTGGGCCTCGACCCGTCGTTCCGGGGGCGGCGGCCGCACGAGCTGTCCGGTGGGCAACGGCAGCGGGTGGGCATCGCCCGCGCCCTGGCCGGCGAGCCCGACCTGATCGTGTGCGACGAGCCCATCGCCTCGCTCGACGTGTCGATCCAGGCCCAGGTGCTGAACCTGCTCGATCGGCTCCAGCGCGAGCTCGGCCTCACCTACCTCTTCATCGCCCACGACCTGGCGGCCGTGCAGCACGTGAGTGACCGCATCGCGGTGATGTACCTGGGCCGCATCGTCGAGGTGGGCGCCAACGCCCAGGTCGCCGCCGATCCCGCCCATCCCTACACCCGGGCGCTGCTGTCGGCGGTCCCCCTGCCCGACCCGCCGGCCGAGCGGGCCCGGCAGCGCATCGTCCTCGAGGGCGACGTCCCCAGCCCCAGCGCCCCACCGAGCGGCTGCCGGTTCCGCACCCGCTGCCCCGAGGTGTTCGAGCCGTGCCCCGAGGTCGACCCGGCCCTGCAGGACACCGGCGGTGGCCACCTGGCCGCCTGCCACCTGCACGGCGTGGTCGGCACCCCGGTCCACGCCGGTGACGAGGCCGGCGCCGGGTCGCCGCCACCGTAACCCGGGTGACCCTGCGGCGATCGGCTGCCAGGATGCGCTGCGACCACAGGCAGCTGCCGAGGCCCGGGAGGTGAGATGTCGCGACGAGGATGGGCGCTGTTCCTGGCGATGGGGTTCATCTGGGGCATCCCCTACCTGCTGATCAAGGTCGCCGTCGAAGACCTCTCGCCGGCCACGCTCGTGTTCGCACGCACCGGGCTGGCGACTGTCATGCTGCTGCCGCTGGCGGCGGCGCGCGGCCTGCTCCGACCGCTGGTGCCGTACTGGCGCCCGTTGCTCGCCTACACGGTCATCGAGATCTGCCTGCCCTGGGTGCTGCTCGGCTACGCGGAGCAGGACCTCTCGAGCTCGCTGACCGGCCTCCTCGTCGCCGCCGTCCCCCTGGTGGGGGCCGCCCTGGTCAAGATCACCGGGCACGAGACGATGGGGGCACGCCGGTTCGCCGGCCTGCTCGTCGGCTTCGCCGGGGTCGCCCTCCTCGTCGGCTTCGACGTCGAGTCGTCGAGCACCGCGGCCGTCGCCGCCGTCGGCCTCGTCGCCGTCTTCTACGCGCTGGGGCCGCTCATCCTGGCCCGCCACCTGTCGCACCTGCCCAGCCTCGGGGTCGTCGCCGCGTCGCTGGCCATCACGGCCGTCCTCTACTCGCCGGTGGCCGCGGCCCAGTGGCCCGCCGCGGCGCCGGGCGCCGACACGGTGCTGTCGGTGCTCGGCCTCGGCGTGGTGTGCACGGCGCTCGCGTTCCTCGTCTTCTTCCGGCTCATCGCCGAGGTGGGCCCGGCCCGGGCCACGGTGTTCACCTACGTCAACCCGGCCGTGGCGCTCGTGCTGGGCGTGCTGGTGCTGGACGAGCGGGTCACCCTCGCCACCGGCGCGGGCTTCGCGCTCATCCTGGTCGGTTCGGTGCTGGCGACCCGGCGCGAGGCGCCGCTCGAACCGGTGGCGGTGGCGCGGGTGCCCGCAGCCGCGGGCCGGCGCGGGCCCGGACAGCCCGGCGTGGATGCGCTGCCGACCGACGAGGTCGCCGCGTGCCCGGTGCCCGAGCCCTGACGTCCGCCTACCGGCGCACCACGGTGCCGGCAGCGGTGTCCTCGACGACGTAGCCGGCGGCGGTGATCTGGTCGCGCAGCGCGTCGGCGCGGCCCCAGTCGCGGGCGCGGCGGGCCTCGTCGCGCTGGCGGGCCCACTCGAGCACCTCGTCCGGGACCTCGGCCTGTCCGGCGTGCAGCTCGAGTCCCAGCGCGCCGGCGATCTCGGCCACCGCGGCGGCGACCGGCGCGGCCGCCGCGACGTCGCCGGCGTCGAGCGCCGCGTTGGCCCGGCGGACCAGGTCGAACAGCAGGCCGGTGGCGGCCGGCGTCTGCAGGTCGTCGTCCATCGCCGCGCGGAAGCGGTCGAGCGCCTCGGCGTCGGGCGCGACGCCCGCCACCCCGTCGGTCGCCACCACCCGCCGGGCGAAGGCGTCGAGGCGGTCGAGCGCCGCCTCGGCGTCGCGCAGGCTGTCGTCGGTGACGTCGATGGGCGACCGGTAGTGCGAGCGCAGGACGAGCAGCCGGTAGGCGCGGGGGTCGTACTGCTCGACGAGGTCGACCAGGTTGGTGACGTTGCCGAGCGACTTGGACATCTTGGTGCCCTCGACCTCGACGAACCCGTTGTGCACCCACGTGCGGGCGAAGCGCTTGCCGTCGGCCACGGCCTGGGCGCGCTCGTTCTCGTGGTGCGGGAAGGCCAGGTCCTGGCCGCCGCCGTGCAGGTCGAAGCCCTCTCCCAGCAGGTCGAGGGCCATGACCACGCACTCGGTGTGCCAGCCGGGGCGCCCGTCACCCCACGGCGAGGGCCAGTGGGGCTCGCCCGGCTTCGCCTTCTTCCACAGCGCGAAGTCGACCGGCGAGCGCTTCTCGTCGATGCCCTCGACCCGGGCGCCGGCCTTGAGCGACTCGAGCGGCTGGCGCGCCAGCAGCCCGTAGTCGTCGACCCGCTCGGACAGGAAGTACACGCCGTCGGACGTCTCGTACGCGGCGCCGCGGTCGACCAGGCGCCCGATGAGTGCGACCATCTGCTCGACGTACGCCGTGGCGTGGGGATCGTGGTCGGGCCGCTGCACGCCGAGGGCGTCCATGGCCCGGTACCAGACGGCCTCGCACCGCTGGGCGATGTCGCGCCAGTCGCGGTCCTCGTCCCGGGCGCGCTGGATGATCTTGTCGTCGATGTCGGTGATGTTCGACACGTAGGTCACCTCGTTGCCGGCCCACGCGAGGTACCGGCGGAGCACGTCGAACACCAGCGAGAACCGGCCGTGGCCCAGGTGCGGCGGCCCGTAGACGGTGGGCCCGCACACGTACATCGACACCTTGCCCGGCTGGCGAGGCTCGAAGGGGGCGACGCTCCCCTTGGCGGTGTCGAAGAGCTGCATCATGGTCGCCCACGGTACCTGCGGCCCGTCGAGCGCCCGAACCGTGTTCCCGGGTGGGGACACCCCTACCGGCAAGACGCCAGGACCCTCCATGGGCCTCGGCGCGAGGCGTCCGTACCGTCGGATGCATGTGGGATGCCTTCCGATCGCGCCGCTGGTCGCGCCTCCTCGCCGCCGCCGCAGTCGCCATGGCCGTGCTGGCGGGCCTGGCCGTGGCCGCCGGGGCGTGGATGTACGCGCGCGCCGAGACCTCGAACGTCGGCGATCTCGACTTCGCCGACGAGCTCGCGATCCCGCCGCTGGCCGAGCCGACCGTCGCACCGGACGGCACCAAGGTGTTCGACCTGCGGTTCACCGCCGGCGAGACCGACCTGGTCGACGACGGGCCGACCGAGACGTGGGGCCTCAACGGCACCTACCTGGGCCCGACCGTCCGGGCCGAGCGGGGCGACCGCGTGCGCATGGACGTCACCAACGGCGTGGACGAGACCACGACCCTGCACTGGCACGGCATGCATCTGCCCGCCCGCATGGACGGCGGCCCCCACCAGATGGTCGAGCCGGGCGACACCTGGTCGCCCGAGTGGACCCTCGACCAGCCCGCCGCCACGCTCTGGTACCACCCTCACCTCGACGGCGAGACGGCGGAGCACGTCTACCGGGGCGCGGCGGGCATGTTCATCGTCGACGACCCGGACGAGGTGCCCGACCTGCCCGATACGTACGGCGTCGACGACATCCCCCTGATCATCCAGGACAAGAGCTTCGACGACGACGGCGACCTGTCGATGAGCACGCCGTTCGGCAGCGGCATCGGGTTCCTCGGCGACACCATCGTGGTGAACGGCTCGACCAACCCCCATCTGCCGGTGACCACCGAGCTGGTGCGTCTCCGGGTGCTCAACGCGTCGAACGCCCGGGTCTACAACCTGGGGTTCCCCGACGGGCGCTCCTTCTGGCAGGTGGCCAGCGACAGCGGACTGCTGGCCCGACCCCACGAGACCGGGCGACTTCAGCTGTCGCCGGGCGAGCGGGCCGAGATCGTGGTCGCCCTCGAGCCGGGCGAGCGGACCGTGCTCCGCAGCTTCGCCCCCGACCTCGGCCCGATCTTCCTCGGTGGCCGCTTCGACGGCGGCGACGACACGTTCGACATCGTGCAGCTGCGGGCCGCCGGCGAGCTGGCGCCGTCGCCACCGCTGCCCGACCGCCTGGCGACCGTCGACGCCCCCGACGCAGCCGACGCCGACGTCACCCGCACCTTCAGCCTGCGGGGGACGTCCATCAACGGGCGCGACATGGACATGGACCGGGTCGACGAGGTGGTGACCGTCGGCTCGACCGAGATCTGGGAGGTGACGAACGAGCACGGGCGGCCCCACAGCTTCCACCCCCACCTGGTGCAGTTCTCGGTGCTCGACGTCGACGGCGAGGAGCCACCACCCGAGTTGGCGGGCTGGAAGGACACGATCTACGTGCCGCCCGACACCACCATCCGCATCATCGCCCGGTTCGACGACCACGCCGACCCGACCGCCCCCTTCATGTTCCACTGCCACGTGCTCGACCACGAGGACAGGGGGATGATGGGCCAGTTCGTGGTGGTCGAGCCGGGCGACGAGCCCGACCTGTCCGGGATGGACGACGAGCGCGGCCACGACCACTGACGGATGGGGCGCCCCGCTCGAGGCCCAGGGACCCCGCCGGGGCGGTCGAGGTCCCGGCTCGGCTCAGGGCGACCCGACCGGGGCGGGGTCGAGGTAGCCCAGCTCGGCGAGCTTGGCGCCCATCACCTCGTGCATGACGTCGTGCTCGGCCGGCGTGAGGTTGGTGCGCCACCCGCCCGGCGTCGCCGAGCGGATCTCCTTCGTCTCACCCTTGGCCACGGCCGGCACGGCGGCGTAGGCGTGCTCGGCGGCGATGCGGGCGAGCACCTCGTCCGAGGCGTCGACGGGGAGCCGGGCACAGAGGCGCGCCAGCTCGCGCGCCGGGTCGGCCACCAGGTCCTCGTAGCGCACCAGCACCCGGCGGTGGTCGGGATGCGCCTCGTAGGCGCGCTGCACGACCTCGGTGCGGAATGCCCACACCGCCGACTGCCACCGCACCAGCGACGCGCGACCGGCCTCGGTGACCGGGAACGCGCCCTCGTCGAGCGCCCACGAACCTTTGCGGTAGGCGGCCAGCCACGAGTCGACCACGTCGCGCCCGTCGCGCAGCAGGAAGACGAACCGCGACCCGGGGAACATCGACATCAGCAGGTCGGCGACGTGCGAGCCGGGCTCCTTCACCACGACGAGCGGGTCCGCGCCCGGCGAGGTGGTGACGGCGACCTGGGCGTCGAAGCGCTCGACGATGAGCCGTCGCAGCGCCGGCTGCCACGCGTCGCGGTAGCGGTCGCTGAAGAAGTAGCTGTCCTTGTCGTGCTTGACCCGGTCGAGGGTGGTGAGGTCGGGCGGGTGCTCGGCGGTGGCCCAGGCCAACGAGATCGGCCGCCACACACCGAGGTGGTGACCGAGGTGGGGATCGTCGATCGGGACGACGCCGTCGAGCGACGACAGCATGCGCAGCAGCCAGGTGCTGCCGCTGCGCGACGAGCCGAAGATCCACGTGAGGCGGTCCTCGCGCGAGCCGAGGGAGGCGCCACCGTTGGCCGGCGTGTCGCGGGGGACGTCGGTGGGCGAGGGACGGTCCATCGGTAGGCCTCCCGCTGCGGGGATGCCGTGAGTATTACCCCACCGTCAGCGCGCGAAAACCCCTCGCCGTGATGGTGCCGGTGCCGGTGCCCGGCTCAGCCCGAGAAGGCTGCTGGACACCTGGTCTCGGTGGTGCCGGCGGGGTGGTTGTTTCACCTTGTTCCGAATGCCGGGGGCACAGCTTTCGGAACAAGGTGAAACGCGGTTATGGCCGGGTGCGATGGTGACCTGGTGGTCAGGCGATGGCCCTGCCGTCGGACGGTCGTGCACCTCCCAACGCGAAGGCCAGAGCACTTCACAGGTTCTCGCTGACCGACACCTCGGGGGTGCCGCCATCAGACATCTCCACCGGCCAACGGCTCGACGCCCGGCAGCGGACCCGTGCGCGCCAGATGCCCTGGCCCCAGCACCTGGTACCAGAAGCCATCCACGGCAAGCTCGTCGGGCAGCAGTCGAGCCCCCAGCCCTGGATGGAAGTGAAACGGCAGATCCTCGTCGCCGATCACAAAGCTGCGCGCACGCGGCACAGGCGTCACGTACCCGTACGCCGACATGGCAGCCAAGGATCTGATCACGTCTTTGAGCTCCTCAGCTTCCTCACGCAGCCGGCCCGCGAGCGCGGCGTCGATGAGTCGTCGATGGGAGGGCGGACGGTACCGAGGACGGCCAGCCGGACGGAGATCAGCGACTCGCCGAGTCGATCATCGTCCGGCGGGACCTCGAGGGTCCCCGAGCGCAGACCCGACCGCTCGGCAGCTCCCGGGGCCTTCGCTCGGTGGGCATCCTCACAATCATGTCAACGAGAGCAGCAACCCGCTCGAGGGCGGGCGGGACCGCCCGATCCGCTTTCGGGCCGGTCGCGGCACGCCAGTAGCCTTGCGGCGTGAGCACCATCCCCGACAAGCCCAGCCTCGAGGGCCTCGAGGCCAAGTGGCGCCAGCGTTGGGCCGACGAGGGCACCTACCGGTTCGACCGCACCAAGGCACGCAACGAGGTGTTCTCGATCGACACGCCCCCGCCGACCGTCTCCGGCACCCTGCACCCGGGGCACGTGTTCTCGTACACCCAGACCGACATGATCGCCCGCTACCAGCGCATGCGCGGTCGCGAGGTGTTCTACCCGATGGGATGGGACGACAACGGCCTCAACGTCGAGCGGCGCGTCCAGCTGCTCACCGGCACGCGCTGCGACCCGTCGCTGCCCTACGACCCCGACTTCCGGCCGCCGGAGAAGGTGTCCAAGAAGGACAAGCCCATCCCGATCAGCCGGCCCAACTTCGTCGAGCTGTGCGGCGCCGTCGTCGAGCAGCTCGAGGAGAGCTACTTCGACCTGTGGTCCGACGTCGGCCTGTCGGTCGACTGGACCCACACCTACCGCACCATCGGCCCCGAGTCGATCAAGACCAGCCAGCGGGGGTTCCTCCGGCTGGTCGATCGCGACCTCGCCTACCGGTCCGAGGCGCCCACGCTGTGGGACGTCGACTTCCGCTCGGCGGTGGCCCAGGCCGAGCTGCAAGACCGCGAGATCGCCGGCGCCTACCACAAGATCCGCTTCGAGGGGCCCGACGGCCCCGTCTGGATCGACACCACCCGGCCCGAGCTGCTGCCCGCCTGCGTCGCCCTGGTCGCCCACCCCGACGACGAGCGCTACCAGCCGCTGTTCGGGCAGACGGCCCGCACCCCGCTGTTCGGCGTCGAGGTGCCCGTCGTCGCCCACGAGCTGGCGGCGCCCGACAAGGGCACCGGCATCGCCATGATCTGCACCTTCGGCGACACCACCGACGTCACCTGGTGGCGCGAGCTGCAGCTCGACCTGCGGGCCGTGGTGCAGCGGGACGGGCGGCTGCGCCCGGTCACCTGGGGCGAGCCCGGGTGGGAGTCGGCCGACGCCGACGCCGCCCAGGCCGCCTACGACGAGCTGGCGGGCCGCACCGTCAAGCAGGCCCAGGCCCGCATCGTCGAGCTGCTGGTCGACGCCGGGTTGATGGAGGGTGAGCCCCGCCCCATCACCCATCCCGTGAAGTTCTGGGAGAACGGCACCCGGCCGCTCGAGATCGTCACCTCGAACCAGTGGCTGATCCGCTACCCCGACAAGGACGCCATGCTCGCCCGGGGCAAGGAGCTGGCGTGGTGGCCCGACTTCATGCGGGTGCGCTACGAGAACTGGGTCAACGGCCTGCAGGGCGACTGGAACATCACCCGCCAGCGCTTCTTCGG
>JAFGPU010000329.1 GCA_016936035.1 Acidimicrobiales bacterium | reverse complement strand
CCTCGTGTACGGCTTCGACCAGGGCATCGGCGCCTCTGCGCTGACGACGGTGGTGGCCCAGTGGGTGGCGGCCGCCGTCTACCTGGGCCACGTCGGGCGGGCAGCTCGCGCCCACGGCGTGGGGCTGACCCCGCACCCGGGGAGCCTCCGCCGGCTGGGGGCGGTGGGCCGTGACCTGTTCGTGCGCACGGCGGCGCTGCGCGCCTCGCTGCTGGTGGCCACGGCCGTCGCCACCCGCATCGGTGCGGTCGACGTCGCCGCCCACCAGATCGCGTTCGAGGTGTGGTCGTTCCTCGCCCTGGCGCTCGACGCCATCGCCATCGCCGGTCAGGCGATGGTGGGTCGCGCCCTCGGCGCCGACGACGCCGCCGCGGCGCGGGGCGCGGGCCGGCGGATGATCGAGTGGGGCGTCGCGTTCGGGGTCCTCGCCGGCATGGCGGTGCTCGCGCTGCGCACCGTGCTCCCCCACCTTTTCAGCGGCGACCCGGCCGTCGTCGCGCTCGCGTCGTTCCTGCTGGTGTGGGTGGCCGTGCTGCAGCCGGTCAACGCTGTCGCCTTCGTGCTCGACGGCATCCTGATCGGCGCGGGCGACATGCGCTTCCTGGCCTGGGCGATGGCCGGCGCTGCGGCGGCGTTCATCCCGGCGGCGGCGGCCGTCGGGATGCTCGGTGCGGGCATCGGGTGGCTGTGGGCGTCGCTGGGGCTGCTGATGGGCACCCGAGCGGTGGTGCTGCTGGCCCGCTTCGCCGGCGACCGCTGGCTCGTGCTCGGCGCCACGCGCTGACGGCGACCGTCGCGCCCGGGCGGCGAGCGTCCGAGCCGGCCGCCCCTGTCACCGCTGACCGCCCGCCCCACGCCGGCAGGCCCCGGCCGTCCGGTCACCCGCTGACCCGGCCGTCCTCGATGGAGACAGTGCGGTCCGCGTAGTGGGTGATGCGGGCGTCGTGGGTGACGATGAGGGCCGCCGTGCCGCGGGCGGTCATCTCCTCGCGGATGACCTGTACGACCTGGTCGCCCGTCTTCGAGTCGAGCGCGGACGTCGGTTCGTCGAACAGCACCAGCTCGGGGTCGTTCATGAGGGCGCGACCGATGGCGACCCGTTGGCGCTGCCCGCCCGAGAGCTCGGCGGGCAGGTTCCCGCCGCGGTCGGCCAGGCCGAGCTCGTCGAGCAGCTGGTCGGCGCGTCGGGCCGCGTCGCGCCCGCGCCGGCGCCGGCCCGCCAGCTCGTCGACCACGAGCAGGTTCTCGCGGGCGGTCAGGAACGGCACCAGGTTGACGAACTGGAACACGAACCCGACGGTCGTGCGGCGGAAGTCGGTCAGCTCGCGCGCCGACAGGCCGGAGATGTCCCGGCCGCCGACGGCCACCTCGCCGTCGGTGGCGGCGAGGAGCCCGCCCGCGATCGAGCACAGGGTGGTCTTGCCGGAGCCGGACGGTCCGACGAGGGCGACGATCTCGTGGGCGCCCACGTCGAGGTCGGCCCGGTCGAGGGCCACGACCGCGCTCGCACCGGCCCCGTAGACCTTGCGCACGCCCGCCATGTGAAGGGCGGGGGCGGCCTCCCCCACGGTCGGCTCCGGCGCGCTCGCCGCGGTCACGACGCCGCCCCGATGGCCGAGGCCGGGTCGATGCGCAGCACGCGGCGCAGCGAGATCGCGCAGCCGGCGACCGCGGCGGCCAGCAGCAAGGCCACGCTGGCGGCGAGGCGGCCGGGCGTGGGATCGAACGGGATGCCGCCGGCGGGGACGAGCGCGTCGAGTGCGAGCGATCCGGCCACGCCGACGGCGGAGGCGGCCAGCGTCACGACGACGGCCTGGGCCACCACCCCGGCGAAGAGCGTGGCGCCCGATGCGCCGACCGCCTTGAGGATGCCGTACAGGCCGGTGCGCTCGACCGTGATGAGCGCGAAGAACAGCGCCACCACCACGAGCGCCACGACCAACGTGACGCCGATGATCTGGTTGAACGTCGAGCGCTGCTGCGAGACGCCGGGCAGGGCCTCGATCGCGGCATCGACGGTCAGGGTCGTGGTCGCGCCCCCGGTGGCGTCGTCGATCGCGCCCGCGAGCGCCCCGGGCGCGGTCCCGTCGGCCCGCACCACGAGGGCCTGCACGGTGTCGCCCGCAGCGCGTCCCGGCCGGTTCTCGGCGGTGACGGCCCGCCAGGTGGCGAGCGAGCCCCACAGGCTCGCCTGGCCCGCGTAGCGGGTGTCGTCGACGAACCCCACGACTTCGACGGGCGATCGTGCGGGACCGAGCAGCAGGGTGTCGCCCTCGGCGACGCCGTCGGCGCGCAGGGCCGAATCGGCGACGACGGTCCCCGGTGCCGGCGGTTCGGCCGGCAGGCCCCGGGGGGCGAGCTCGTAGCCGAAGAGGACGGTGGCGAGCAGGTCGCGCGTCTCGGGGTCGTCGCCGGGGCGGGCGCCGAGCTGGAGGCTGCCGAGGCCCCCGACCGCCGTCCCGCCCTCGACGCCCTCGACGGCCGACCGGACCTCGGGCGTGATCCGGCTGCGGACCAGCGACTCGCGCGACGAGGACGAGAACACGATCAGGTCGCCCCGCTGGGCGCGGAAGGCGCCGGTGGACGAGGCGAGCAGCCCGTCGAGCAGCCCGCCGATGAACATGAGCAGCAGGGCGATCAACGTCAGGATCGTGGTCGCCACGACGAAGCGCCCGGGCCGCCGGCGCAGCTCCCGCAGCGCGAGCTTCATCGCGCTCCTCCTCCCGTCGTGGCCTCGAGCGGGTCGATGCGCAGCACCCGGCGCAACGAGGCGGCCGCGCTGACCAGCCCCAGCGCGAGCAGGACGGCCGACCACGCGACCACCGCGGCGAGGTCGAACCGCAGCGACAACCCGCCGACGCGGGCCTGCGACAGCGGGACGTACAGCGCGACACCGCACGCCAGCCCGAGGACGGTCACGATGACCACCTGCGTCAGCAGCGCCCGGCCGAGCACGCCCGCTCGCGCCCCCACGGCCCGCAACAGGGTGAGCGATCGGGCCTTCTGCAGCGTGACGATGAGGAAGAACAGACCGGT
>JAFGPU010000328.1 GCA_016936035.1 Acidimicrobiales bacterium | reverse complement strand
GGAGCGACGGCCGCGACCACATCCTCGACGCCGGGCGTCGCCACGACGCGCAGCACTCCGGATCCATCGGCACGCATGCCCCCAGCCACCGGGGGCCGCTTGGGACCGAGACGCACCGCGTCCTCGCGGGCGAGCACCACCCGCACGGGACGGGCGTGCCGGTCCGCCAGTTCGCGGGCGGCGGCAGTGACGACGGACGTGATCTTGCCGCCGAAAGCACCACCGTTGGCCAGGGGGGTCGCCGGTTCACCCCCCGGCGCGCACCACGACGCGTCGAGCTCGAGGTAAGCCGGCTCGACCCACGTGGTGCGCAGCGTCGCGTCCCACTCGCCGTCGGGCAGGTCGAGGGGATGGCGCAGCTCGACGGTGGTGCGGCGCCCCTGCACCTTGCCGGCCGCCAGGCGGGCCGCGCCCAGCGTCTCGCCCACGGCCCAGCCCCCCGACGGGTCGGGCACCGCCACCAGCGCATCGGCGGGTGCCTCGTCGTCGGCGAAGCCGCCGTGACCGAGCGCGACATCGGACGACACCCGCTGAGGCGAGCGACCCTCGATGGAGGCCCGCTCGGAGGCGGCGGCGAGGTCGCGGGTCGCGAGGGCGTCGGCGGCGCCGCCGGTCGCGTGCAACGTCCAGGCGTCGAGGATGGTGCGCCAGCCGGTGCACCGGCACAGGTGGGCGAGCAGCGCCTGCTCGACCGCGGCCTCGTTGCCTGCGCCCTTGGCTGCGAGCCCCGACAGGCGCACGACGATGCCGGGCGTGCAGAAGCCGCACTGGCTCGCTCCCGTGGCGCAGAACGCCTCGCCCCACGAGCGGCGCTCGGCGTCGTCGAGCCCGTCGAGCGTGGTGATCGACCGCCCCCGCACCCGCCGGGCCGGCGTCACGCACGCCACCCGGGGCTGGCCGTCGACGAGCACGGTGCAGCACCCGCACTGCCCCTGCGGGCTGCACCCGTCCTTGGCCGACCGCAGTCCCAGGTGCTCACGCAGCACCATGAGCAGGTTCGACCCGTCGTCGGGCACCTCGACCGGCTGCCCGTCGACGGTGAGCGCGAGAGGTGGACGGGACGTGGCGGTCGGGTTGTCGGTCACGTGACGAGGATAGGAACCCGGACGTCGCCACACGTCTCCCGACGCAGGCTCGATCAGGGATCGCCGATGGCGTAGAAGCGTCCACCCCGGGTGCCGACGAACAGGCGGCCCTGCCAGACGGCGGGCGTCGACTCGATGCAGCCCTCGAGCTCGACGGTCCAGAGCTCGGGCGGGGCCACGCTGGTGTCGGACACGTCGTAGGCGTGCAGGCCGCCCTCGCAGTCGCCCTGGATGAGCGTGTCGTCGACGATGACCGCGGACTGCCAGGTCGGTGGGGGCAGCTCGAACGTCCAGCGCACCTCGCCGGTCTGCCGGTCGACGGCGTAGACGGTGCCGTCGTCGGCGGCGGCGATGACGATGTCGTCGTGGAGGGCGGGCGTCGTCCAGAAGCCGTAGTCGTCCTTGACCGACCACACCAGCGGGTCGTCGGGTTGCCGCGGGTCGAGCTTGAGCAGCTGCCCGACCTCGGCGGCCCGGGCGTTGCCCCGCTCGTTCTCGACGCCCACGTAGAGGTAGCCCTCGTCGTCGATCACGATGGACGCGTCGATGTCGTCGCCTGCCCAGTAGCGGAGCACCCGCGTGGGGGTCACCCCCTCGGCCAGGCCGGACACGTCCCAGCCCTGCACCAGCCCACCCGAGTTGGCGAAGTAGACGACGCCGTCGGCGTAGGCCACCGAGTTCTCGATCGACACGTCGTTCTGGCGCGTGGCGAGCGACGCGATGAGCTCGTCGTCCCAGCCGGGAGCGTTGAACACCAGCTCCGGGGCGACCTGCACCAAGCCGTCGTCGCCGGTCGACTTGTTCAGCTTCACGATGTGGAACTGCGAGTTCTCGCCGCCCTCGTACAGGTAGTCATCGATCACGAGGGGCGAGGCGTCCCAGTCGTTGTTCCACTTGGTGGGGCTGACCGCATCGGCCGGCAGCGACCACAGCTCGGTCGGCGTGGGCCGGTCGATCGCGATGACGTGCAGCTCGTTGTCGCGGCTGCCCGAGTAGACGAGCGGCAGACCGTCGGGGTCGACGGTGACCGACCCCTTGATGATGTCGCCCGTCTCGAAGGGCGGGATGATGTCCTCGCCAGTGTGGTAGTCGACGAAGTGGACCTTGCGGTCGTAGGCGCCGAACACCACCCACGTGCGCCCGTCCCGTTCGAACACGGACGGTTGGCCGGTCCACCCGCTGCCGCACCAGGTCTTCACCTCGTCACCCACGGCCGACTCGGAGCACATGCCACCGGACTCGCCGGGGTAGCTCCACAGCACCTCGGGGTCGGCCGGGACCGCGCCCTCGCCGTAGTAGCTACGGGTGGCGCTGCCCCGGAACGTCAGCAGCCCTGGCGTGTCGAACCCGGATGCCGGCCCCTGGGCCTCGGTCTCGGCGGGAGGCGCCGTCGTCTCGGTGGCCGGGTCGCCGGGGGCGGCGAGGGGGCTCTCGATGGCGTCATCGCCGCCGGCGTCGTCGACGTCGAGGAAGAGCTGCTGGACACCGACGGCTGCGACGATCAGCACGACCCCCAACAACAGCAGGGCGCCCAGCCGTCGGCGGTCGTGGCGGGGCGGCAGATGGGCCGGCGGGGGGCTGTGGCGCCGGGGCAGCTGGCCGATCGGCGTGGCCATGCGGTCGCGACCGTCCCGGGGCCGGCGGCCGCGACCTTCGGGGACGCCCATCTCGTCGCCCTCGTAGCGGGCCGGACCGACGTAGCGGCCGCCCTGGTCGTAGCGGGCGGCGCGGTAGGTGCGACCCGACCGGCCCTGGCCCAGCGGCCCGGGGTCGTAGGCGCCGCCGGGACGCGGAGCGCCGCGCCCGCCGCCGGGTGGGGCGCGTCGCTCACCACCGGGCCCGGTCGCGGCGCCGGCCGGGCCCCCGGTGCCGTCGGCGCCGTAGGCCCCAGGGGCACGAGGCGGCGGTCGTCGGCCGGCGAGGCGCGGCTCGCTGTCACCCGGCCGCGGTTGCCCGCGTCGTCCCCTTCTGTCTCGCCCCAACCGATCCCCAGCGGTGCAGCCCTCGCGGGCTCAGCGCCGAGCCCTCAGCTGAAGCTCTGGCCGCAGCCGCAGGTGCGCTGGGCGTTGGGGTTGTCGATGGCGAACCCGGCTCCCTGCAGGCCGTCCTTGTAGTCGAGCGTCGCACCCTCGAGCAGGCTGGCGCTCGACGGGTCGACGACCACCTTGACGCCGGAGTAGTCGAGCGTCTTGTCGTCGTCGGCGACGTCGGTGTCGAAGAACATCTCGTAGCTGAAGCCCGAGCACCCACCCGGGCGCACGGCCACACGCAGCGCGAGGTCGTCGACGCCCTCTTGCTCCATGAGCGATCGGACCTTGTCGGTTGCGGTGTCGGTGAGCACGATCACGTGTCTGGTGCCTCCTCCGGAGGGTCTTCCGGGATTCGTGAACAGGTTATCGGTGGTGCGTCGCAGGTGGCGACCCGTTGCCGGCGGGCGGTTGGCCGGACGGCGGCAACGGGCGGCCCGGTCACGACCGTGCCAGCACGAGGTCGACCTGGCAGGGCGTGCGGTCGGTCAGCGGGTGGAAGGCGTCGACGGCGGCGCCGCCGAGCGTGTCCACCAGGCCCTCGACCAGGCCCTGGTGCAGGGCGCACACGATCTCGGGGTTGGCCTCGGCGAGCTCGCGGAACGGGCAGTGGGCGAAGGCGACCGTGGCCTCGCCGTCGTCGCGCGCGGTGGCGGGGTCGAAACCCATGGCGTCGAGCCGGGCGACCAGGCCGTCGACGCACGAGTCGGCAGCGGGGGCGGACTCGTCGAGCAGCGGCGCGATGGCCGCGGCGTCGGCCTCGCCCTGCTCGCGGGCCGTGTCGACCACCTCGTCGCGCCCCACGGCACCGGTCGCGGCGACGCGGAGCAGCATGCGCGCGAGGACCGGGAAGGTGGCGGGCTCGAGGCCCAGGGACGGGGCATCGGGCGACAGCGAGTAGCGGTGCTGAGGGCGGCCGACGGTGCCCCGGGCGTCGGTCTCGATGGTGAGCAGGCCCACCTCACGCATGCGCTCGAGGTGGGGACGGACCGTGTTGGGGTGCAGGTCGAGGGTGTCGGCGATCTCGGCCGTGGCGAGAGGACGCGGCGAACGGGCCAGCTCGAGATAGATGGCGTAGCGGGTGTTGTCACCCAGCGCCTTGAGCACAGCGAGCCGCGGCGCAGCGAGCCGGGGGGGAGCGACCTCGGTCACGCCCCGGAGTGTACCGGTCTCCGGGTTTCACCGGTCTCCACCGGTAGAATCGCCGCCGTGGATGCAACCTCGCCCACCCCGGAGCCCGCCCCCGCGACCCCCACGTCCGGCGCCCCCACGCCCGACGACGTCATGGCGGTCCTGCGGGGCGTGATCGATCCCGAGCTCGGCAGCGACATCGTCGACCTGGGCATGGCGCGGTCGGCCGAGGTGCAACCCGACGGGACGGCCGACGTCACCATCGCCCTCACCACCGCCGGCTGCCCCCTGCGCTCGCAGATCCAGCACGACATCAAGGCCCGCGTGGGATCGCTGCCCGGCATCGCCGAGGTGCGCCTGCACTGGACCGAGATGACGGCCGAGCAGCGCAGCACGGCCATGTCGAAGGCGCGCTGGAACGTCGCGCAGAAGCCCGAGGACACCTCGGTGCCGCTGGCCGCCAAGGTCATCCTCATCGCCTCCGGCAAGGGTGGCGTCGGCAAGTCGTCGGTCACGGTCAACCTGGCCGCGGCGCTCGCCGCCCAGGGGCACACCGTGGGTGTGCTCGACGCCGACATCTGGGGCTTCTCGGTGCCGCGCATGCTGGGCGTCGACGGCCGCCTCGCCGGCACCACCGACGACGGTCGCAAGCAGATGGTCCCCATCGAGCGCAAGGTCGGCGAGGGCGTGCTGCGCGTGGTGTCGATGGGCCTGCTGGTCGACGGCGAGGAGACCGCGCTCATGTGGCGCGGTCTCATGCTCAACCGTGGCGTGCAGCACTTCCTGCAGGACGTCCGGTGGGGCGACGATCTCGACTACCTGCTGGTCGACATGCCGCCGGGCACCGGCGACGTGCAGATGGGGGTGGCCAAGCTGATGCCCCGCGCCGAGGTCGTGGTCGTCACCACGCCGGCCCGGGCGGCGCAGAAGGTCGCCTTCCGCGCCGTGGGCATGGCCCGCAAGAGCTACCTGCGGGTGGCGGGCGTCATCGAGAACATGAGCGCGTTCCGG
>JAFGPU010000327.1 GCA_016936035.1 Acidimicrobiales bacterium | reverse complement strand
TCACCACCGTCGACGAGCTCGCCACCGTCTGGAAGGGCTGACGGCGGCGCTCGGCGCGAGCGGCGCCACACCGCTCCCCTGATGGATCGTCAGAACTAGGTACTCTGTCGGCGTGGCAGAACAGGTGGGGCAGCAGGACGACGACCTGCGCGCGGCCGATGGCCGCGTGCCCGGGCGTCGGGGGCGGGCCACGCGGCAGCGGCTGCTCGAGTGCACGGCCGAGATGCTGCGCACGACCTCGTACCGGTCGATCAAGGTCATCGACATCGCCCGCGAGGCGGGCACGTCGCCGGCGACCTTCTACCAGTACTTCGCCGATGTCGAGGCAGCCATCCTGGTGCTCGCCCAGGAGATGGCCGTCGACGGCGAGCGCCTGGTGCGGCTGGTCGCCAAGAGCAACTGGAAGGGCCGGGCCGGCTACCAGACCGCCCTCGACCTCACCGACGCGTTCTTCGAGTTCTGGGACGTGCACCGCCCCGTGCTGCGCGTCGTCGACCTGAGCACGGAGGAGGGCGACCGGCGGTTCCGCAACATCCGGGTGCGGCTGCTGAACGCCGTCACCACCGAGCTGGCCCGGGTCGTCGGCGAGTTCCAGGACGAGGGCAAGAACCTCGGTGTCGAGCCGCTCGCCCAGGCCGGCACCTTGGTCACCACGCTGGCCAACGTCGCCGCCCACCACCTCGGCTTCGAGTTCTGGGGCATCCGCACCGCGGACGTGCGCGTCTCGGTGGCCCGGCAGGTCTACTGGGGCACCACCGGCCAGCGACCTCCCACTCCGGCCTGACCGGCGGGGCGGTCCCGGCCAGGTCCGCCCCTGCTCCCGGCGGTGGCGCGTGCCTTACGAAACGTGTTGGGCTACGGTCCGGGCCCAGGCCGTGCCGGGGAAGGCCGAGGAGGAGCAACGTGGGGCGCTACGACGCTGAGGGCGTGTCGTTCGGCATCCAGCTACCGATCCAAGGGCAGTCGACCCTGTTCGCCGAGGGCTGGGAGGCGCACGCCGGCGTCGACGAGCTGTCGTCGGTCGCGACGGTCGCCGAGCGCGCAGGCTTCGCGTACGTCGCGGTGTGCGACCACGTCGCCGTGCCCAAGGACCACGCCCACGCCCTCACCTCGACGTGGTGGGACTGCATCGCCACGCTGTCGTACCTGGCCGCCGTGACCCGGCGCATCCGCCTGCTCAGCCACGTCTACGTGCTGCCCTTCCGCCATCCCCTGCTGGCGGCCAAGCAATGGCTGACGCTGGACGCCCTGTCGAGCGGGCGGGCGATCCTGGGCGTGGGCGCGGGGTACGTCGAGGGCGAGTTCGAGGCCCTCGGGGTCGACCACGGCCGGCGGGGAGCCCTGCTGGACGAGTCGATCGACGCCCTGCGGGCGGCGTTCGAGGGCGAGTACTCCTCGCACCACGGCGACGCCTGGAGCTACGACGAGATGGGCCTGGCGCCGCGCCCCCACCAGGGCGGGGTGCCGATCTGGGTGGGCGGGTCGTCGCCGGCCGCGCTGCGGCGGGCGGCCGAGCGCGGCGACGGCTGGCTGCCCGCCGGCCCGCCGGAGGGGGGCATGTCGGCCGGCATCGCCCGGTTGCGCGAGCTGCGCGAGCGGGCCGGCCGGGCCGACGAGCCGTTCACCGTCGGCGCGCTGTCGGGGCCGCTGTACGTCGGCGAGCCGCGGTGGGACGTCGGCCGGGCGGTGCACGGGTCGCCCGAGCAGATCGCGAGCTTCCTGCGCGTGCTGGCCGGGCTGGGCGTCGACCAGATCCAGGTGACCTTGCGCAGCCGCGACGTGCACGAGCTCCACGACCAGCTGCGCATCTTCGGCAGCCAGGTCGCACCGCTCGTCGCGGACGCTGCCGCGCCGCGCTGACGCTGCCGCGCCGCGCTGACGCCGTCAGATCAGGCTGAGCCCGCCGTCGACCGCCAGCACCTGGCCGGTCACGTAGCTGGCCTCGTCCGACAGCAGGAAGCAGGTCACCGACGCCACCTCCCACGCCGTGCCCTCGCGGCCGAGCGGCACCGGGGTGCGGCCCCGCGACGGCCGCCCGCGGGTGGCGTTGCGCCCGAGCGGGGTGTCGATGAGGCCGGGCGCGATGACGTTGGACCGCACGCCCCGGCGAGCGCTCTCGAGCGCGACGTGGCGACTGAGCCCGATGATGCCGGCCTTGGACGCGTCGTAGGCCGGCAGCCGGCTGCCCGGCTGGAGGCCGGCCAGCGAGCTGACGAAGACGAACGCCCCGCCCTCCGGCACGTGGGGCGCCGCCTCGCGCGCGACCAGGAAGTGGCCGCGCAGGTTGACGGCGAACACCGCGTCCCAGTCGTCGGCGGTGGTGCCGGCCAGGCCCGCGCCGCGGCCGATGCCGACGTTGAGCACCACACCGTGCACAGCGCCCTCGCCCGCGTCGACCGCCGCGGCCACCAGTGCCGCGCAGTCCTCCTCTCGCCGCACGTCGGCGACGACCACGGTGGCGTGCCCTCCGGCGGCTGCGACGAGCCCGGCGGTCTCGTCCGCGGCCCCGGCGTCGCGGTCGACGCACACCACCTGCGCGCCGTCGCGAGCGGCCGTGACGGCGATGGCCCGCCCGTTGCCGACCGGGGCGTCGTCGTCGTCGCTGGGCTGGGTGCCCGCCCCCACCACCAGGACGGTGCGACTGGCGAGACGCCCACTCACGGGGCGTCGCGCCCGATGTCGACCGCCGCGTCGCGCGCGATGTCGTCCTCGACCTGCACGCCGAGGCTGTTCAGCGCGAACGCGACCATGTGGTAGTGGCCGACGAGCATGGGCACCTCGATCATCTGCCGCTCGTCGTAGCGCTCGGCGAGGGCCGCCCAGGTGGCGTCGCTCAGGCACGCGTCCGCGTGCAGCTCGTCGGCCGCCCGCATCAGCGTCGCGTCGGCGGCCGGCCACCCCGCCGCGTCGACGTCACCGCCCGCGCGCACCCGCTCGATCTCGTCGTCGGTCACCCCGGCGCGCCGGGCGATGCGGACGTGTTGCGCCCACTCGTAGTCCGACCGGCAGTTCCAGGCGGTGCGCAGGATGAGCAGCTCGCGATCGCGGGCGGGCAGCTTGCCGGCGAGCAGCTTGCCGCCGAACGGGAGCCACTTGCGGAACAGGCCCGGGTGGCGCACCAAGGTGCTGAAGATGTTGGTGGCGCCGGCGGCGGGGCCGCCCGCCTGGGCCAGCAGCTCGACGGCCTGGTCGTCGCGGTCGGCCGGCGCGAGCGGGGGGACCCGGGGCGCGGGCGGCCGCCACGGGCCCGGGGGGTCGGCGTCGCTCACCATGGCCAGGCAAGCTAGTGGCTCCGATCACATCGCCCGAAAGGCCGCCCCGGATGATCCGCCTGACTGCCCTGTTGCGCCGCAACCCCGCGCTCACTGCCGAGGAGTTCCACGCCCACTGGCGTGACGTCCACGCGGCCAAGATCCTGTCGGTGCCCCGCATCGCCGAGTTGGTCGTGCGCTACGAGCAGCATCCCCGGGTT
>JAFGPU010000326.1 GCA_016936035.1 Acidimicrobiales bacterium | reverse complement strand
GTCGCCGGGGCTGATGTCGCCCACTTCAGCGGTGAAGCGTCGCAGCCAGTCGACCAGCAGGTCGCGGTCGTGCGCTCGGGCCGGTCGCAGGCGTCCGGGGACGCCGGTGGGGGAGACGAGCCGCTCGACCTCGTAGATGCGTTGCCCGGCGACGGGCCGGGCGCCCGACCGGTGGTGCTCGGTCCACCCCCCGGCGAACCGGGCGGCGGTGGCCGGATCGCCGTTCACGCCGGGCAGCTCGACGCCGGCCTCGGCGATGGCGGCGACCGCCGCGGCGACGGCCCCGGCGGGCATGGGCGTCACGACCGCCGGATTGTGGGCGGGGGACTGGAACACGACACCGACGGCCTCGTCGTCGTCGGTGGCGACCCAGTAGCGGCCGGGCTCGGGGACGGCGACCCGGGCGTGCAGCAGGGTGAGCATCAGGTTGTGGACCACGGGACTCGACCCGAGGAACCCGCCCGCCACGTCCAGGACGTGGCGGGGCTCGTCGCTGAACGCCACCGTGACCGTCATGGAGCGATGATCGCGGCACCGGCGACGGGGGGCGGTCGGATTTCCCGGGCTGCGGACGTCGGTCGGGCCCCCACTGCGCGCGACGACCGCGTGCCCTCGGTGCGGCCACGGCGGGCGCCCGCGGTCCCCTGGCGCGCAGCGGGTCAGTTCGTCGAGGCGAACCAGCCGGACGGTGCCAGGTCGCCACCCATGCGCGGCGAGTACTGGTCGAAGAACACCCGCGAGATCAGTTCGCGCCGGCTGCGGACCCCGGCCTTGTCGAACACGGACTTCAGGTGGTCCTGCACCGTGTAGCGAGACATGTGCAGCGTGGCGGCGATCTCCTTGGTGTCGACGCCCTGCAGCACCAGCTGGGTGACGTCGCGCTCCCGGGTGCTCAGCTGGAACGCCGCCACGATGAGGGGGACGATCTCGGGCGGCCGGGCCTCCTCGATGGTGACGACCACCTCGCCCGCCGAGCGCGGTGAGCCCTCCGCTGCGGCCGACACGGTGAGCGGCGATGCGTGCAGCACCAGCCAGCGGCCCGACGGCAGCCGCCGTCGCGTCCGGGGCAGCACGTCCACGAGGCCGGCGGCATAGCGCCGGGCTCCCGCGACCAGCCCCCCGATCACCCCCGAGGCGTCGGCCATGTGCGGGTCGACGGCGATGGCACGCAGCAGGTCGTCGGCCCCGACGCTCATCGAGCTCACGGTGCCGTCGTCGCCCACGATCACCACGGCCGGCCCGACGGCGGCGTCCGAGGGCTCGACGGCCGCGACCCGGGCGAGCAGGCCGGCGCGCAGCCCGGTCGCGACCGTGGACGACAGCGAGGCCAGGAACTCGATCTCGGTCGGGTCGAAGGCCCGTTCGCCCGACGCCCGGAACAGCGCGATGCCACCCCAGCCGCGCGACCCGTGCCGGGCGACCATGCGCAGCTCGTCGACGTAGCCGAAGCGCGGCAGCATGAAGTCGCGCATGCGGCGAGAGCGCCGGACGTCGCCGCCCGTGCCGTGGCAGACCCCACAGGCCGGGTCATCGCTGCCGATGAGGGACAGGAACGACGTCGGGTCGTCGTCGCCGTACTCGAGCAGCGCCCACTCCTGGTCGTGCTGGTCGTTGCCTGCCAGGTCGCCGAACTTGTAGGTGCTGGTCAGCAGGTTCGTCGCGGGGTCGACGGTCGCGACGCACGCCGCCGCGTAGGGCACCGCCCTGCGCAGCGAGGCGTCGAGCTCCTCGACGAACGACGCCGTGTCGAGGCCCGCCCGCGCGACGACGTCGATGTCCTGCCTGACCCTGCCCAGGGTCGATGTGCCCGCCATGGGTGACAGTGTCGTCATCGCGCGGCGCGCGCACCATCCCAGAAGCGTGGGGTCCTCACGACGCAACGGGGTCGCAGGAACCCACGGATCTGGGATGGCCGTCGCCGCCGTCGTCACGCACAGTGCCGCCCATGACCCTCATCGACCAGAGCCCCCCTGCACCGCCCCGCCACCATCCCATGGAGGTGGCGCCGGACACGTGGGTGATCCAGGCCACCCAGGGCGAGGGCACCGCCCCCCTGGTGGTGCACATGAACGCCATGGTCATCCGCGGCGCCGAGCCCGTCGTGGTCGACACAGGCTGCCCCGTCGACCGCGACCGGTACCTCGAGGACCTGTTCTCCATCGTCGACCCCGCTGACGTGCGGTGGGTGTTCATCAGCCACGACGACGTCGACCACTACGGCAACCTGCACGAGGTCATGGACGCCTGCCCGAACGCCACCCTGGTGGCCAGCTGGTTCCTGTGCGAACGCCTGATGGGCGAGCGCCTCGACGTGCCTCCGACGCGGTGGCGCTGGGTGGGCGACGGCGAGTCGTTCGATGCCGGCGACCGCACGCTCGTGGCGGTGCGGCCCCCGCTGTTCGACTCGCCGACGACACGTGGCCTGTTCGACACCAAGACCCGCGCCTACTGGGCGTCGGACTGCTTCGCGACTCCCGTCACGCAGGGAACTGCGTTCGTCGAGGCGCTCGACCCCGACGAGTGGGCCCAGGGCTTCGCCACGTTCCAGACCTGGAACAGCCCGTGGGTGTCGATGGTGGACCCGGCGCGGTTCGCCGCCGAGTGCCGCCGCATCGAGGAGCTGGAGCCCACCACCATCGCCACGGCGCACGGCCCGACCATCGAGGCCGGTCACGTCGCGCGAGCGTTCGAGCTGCTCCGTGCGGTGCCGACCGCGACGGTGCCGCCCCAGCCCGACCAGGTGGTCCTCGACCAGATCGTGGCCTCGATCCCCTGACGTCCGGCGTGACCGCCCGCGGCGGGTGACCTCTTCGCGTCGCCGCGGGCCCATCGTTGACAGATCCTCGGCTGCGACGTTCGATGACGTCGTGGCGGTCGACTGCGTCGATCGGGACTGGCGGTGGCGGGCCGTGCGCGACGACGTCTTCGGTGAGCCGCGCCTGGTCGCGGTCGGCGTGCTCGGCCTGGTGCTCCTGATCGGGGGCGTGGTTGCCGAGTCCGCTGCGCTCGGCACCGTCGGCATCGTCGGCGCGGCGCTGGTCACGGCCGCCCTGGTCCTTCCGGTGGTGACCCGCCTGACGATCGGCACGGTGACGTTCGAGCGGTCACAGACCCGCCGGGAGGATGCCATCGCTGCGCTGGCCGACGAGCTCGGACCGACCCTCCACGAGGTGGCCCGCTGGCTGTCGGCGGCCGCCGACGAGGCCCGGGTGGCGACCTGGGTCCGCCAGTCGCTGGCGCTCTCGTACCGCGACTGCGGGCTCGTCCCCCGGAGCGAGCAGCACCACCACGCGTTGTGCGTGCTCGTCCGGGCGGTGCGGGCCGGCACCGGGATGGTGCCGGTGACGCCACCGGTCGGCCCGGTCCCGGCGCAGCGGCCGGGAGGCGTCCCCGTCGACCTGGTGACGATCCCGTTCGACGACCGCGCCGCCCTGGTCCTGCGCCGGGTGGCGCTCCTCGACGACACCGCCGGCGCCCGGGTGCTGCACACCACGCCGCGAGCGTTCGCCGCCGCGGCCGAGCGGGCCGTCGCCGTCGCCGGGGGCGCCACCCTGCGCCGGCTCGACCAGGTGGGCAGCCTGGTCGCCCGGGTGCCGGCCGGCGCCGTGCCCGGGC
>JAFGPU010000325.1 GCA_016936035.1 Acidimicrobiales bacterium | reverse complement strand
TGCGCATCGACGACCTCGACCGGGCGGCGTCACGCGAGCAGCACGTGCACGCCCACATCCACGACCTGCGGGCCCTCGGCCTCGACTGGGACGGCCCCGTCGTCCGCCAGTCCGAGCGGTTCGCCCGCTACGAGGCGGCGCTCGCCCGGCTCGACGCCGACGGCCTGCTCTACCCCTGCTACTGCACCCGTCGCGAGGTGCACGCCGCGGTCGCGGCGCCGCACGGGCCGATGCCCGAAGGCGCCTACCCGGGCACGTGCCGCGACCTGACCGCCGCAGAGCGGTCGGCGCGCGAGGCCGAGGGACGTCGACCGTCGTGGCGGGTGCGCGCGGGGGGCGAGCGGGTCGAGGTGGTCGACCGCCTCCACGGGCGGTTCGCCGGGCTGATCGACGACTTCGTGGTGCGGCGCGCCGACGGCGCACCTGCGTACCAGGTGGCGGTGGTGGTCGACGACGACGACCAGCGCATCGGCGAGGTCGTGCGCGGGGACGACCTGCTCGACACCACGCCCCGCCAGGTGTGGCTGGCGCGGCACCTGGGGCTGGACGTGCCGGCGTACGCCCACGTGCCGCTGGTGGTCGGGCCCGACGGGCAGCGCCTCGCCAAGCGCCACGGGGCGGTGACCCTCGACGAGCTGCGCCGGCGCGGCGTCGAGCCGCCCGTGGTGCTGGGCGCGATGGCCGCGTCGCTGGGCCTGGTCCCCGAGGGCACCGCGGTGGCGTCGGTCGCCGAGCTGGTCGACGCCTTCGATCCCGAGCACCTGCCGCGAGCGCCCTGGCGGTTCGACGCCGAGCACCTGGGCTGAACCACCGGGCGTGAACGCATGGGTCGCGTGTGTTGCCGGCGCGCGAACAGATCGGTGTTCTCGTGGAACTCGCTTCTGATCGCGTGCGAGATCAGGAAAGCTTGGGTACATGGACCACGATCTGCTGGATCTGGCCATCCGAGCACGTGGCGGAGAGCTCGAGCTTGCGGCGGCCCTGCATCACGACCTGCCGGCCATCGACTGGTGGCGGCGCACGGGCGTGCCCGACGAGATGCGCCCGTTGGTCGGCGCCCTCGCCGGTCAGCGCGACGACGTTCCCACCTGACGCCGCCGATCGGGGTCGGGCGGCGGTCAGGCGGCGGTCACGCGGCGGGTCGGGTCAGGCGGCGACCCCGGCCAGGGCCGAGCCCATGAGGTCGGCGAAGTTGTCGGCGTAGAACCTCTGCCGGGCGTGATCGTCGACCTGGCTGGCGGCCAGTGACGCCTCGAACCGCTCGATGGGACGGCGGCCCCCCTCGACGTGCGGGTAGTCCGAGCTGAACAGGCACACCTCGGGGCCGGACTGCTCGATGATCCAGCCGACGTCCTCGGTGGGGTACGGCGTGAACCGGACCTGGCGGCGCACGTACTCGCTCGGGCGCAGGGACAGCACCCGGAGCCGGTCCTCGTGGCGGGCGAAGGCGTCGAACGCCGACTCCATCTGCCGGGTCCACGACGGCACCCAGATGGCGCCCTGCTCGATGACGCCGATGCGCAGCTCGGGGAAGCGCTCGAGGACGCCGTCGAAGATCATGGTGGCCAGCGTCTGGGCCGGCGGCCCGGGGATGCCCATGTAGTCGACCGACCGGAAGTTCTCCTCGCCGCCGTGGAAGTCGGGCGGGACCGGCAGGCCGTTGGCGAAGTAGGCGGGGTCGACGAGGTCGCCGGTGCCGCCGACGTGGAACACGACGGGGATGCCCGCCTCCTGGGCACGGGCCCACACGGGGTCGAGCCCGACGTGGCTGGGCGAGTGACCGGGTGGGCAGCCGGAGGCCACCAGCAGCGCCGCGGCGCCGGCCTCGATGGCCTCGTCGGCCAGTGCGGGCGCCCGCTCGAGGTCGGCCAGGGGCACGTAGCAGGTGGGCAGCAACCGGCGGTCGACGGCGCAGAACTCGACCATCCCCCGGTTGTGGGCGCGGGCGGCGCCGACGGCCAGCTCGATGTCGCGTCCGTGCTCCCAGTCGTGCAGGCGGCGGTTGTGGAACGTGTTGAACACCAGCTGGCTGGCGAAGCCCAGCAGGTCGAGCGCCCGGGGCCGGTCGTCGGCGACGAAGCTGCCGGTGGCGGCGAAGTTCTTGCGCGCCATGATCTCGACCTCTTCGGCCGCCCGGTACTCGTCGGAGGCGTGCTTGGCCGCCAGCCGCTCGAACGAGGCCTCGAGGTCGCGCTGCTGCTCGCGCGGGTCGCCCGTCTGCCGGAGCTCGTTGCCGCCGGGGTAGCGCAGCGGCTCGATGCGCTCTCTGACGTCCGGGTCGGCGTGGTCGCGCAGCCAGCCGGGCGTCTCCATGATGTGGGCGTCGGCATCGTGCACCACGAGGCCGGTCTGGTTGTACGGCAACCGATCTCCCCCTCCGCTCACACCGATGACGCCCCGGCAGGCTAGCCGTGGTCAGGCGGTCAGGTCGGCGGCTTCAGCGGTCCCGGTGGTCGCCGTTGTTGAGCGACGCTCACTATGGGACCGCGCCGAACAGCGGGCAACGCCCGGTCGCTCAGCCCCGCCAGGCGGGCGGCGGGCCGACGGTAACGAACGGCAGGGTGGGCCCCGGCCTGCGCACCGCGGTGACGAGCACAATGACGGCGCCCGCGGCGATGACCAGCGACCCGGCCAGAACCACCCACAGGCCGACCCCGACAGACACGTTCAGGCCAGGCACGTCGTCCGCAGAGGAGGCGACGTCGGCGATGTCGACCAGCGCGATGAGCGCGACGACACCTGTGACCACGAGGGCGGAGATCGCGAGCCCGGTGACCGCGCCCCGCACCCACCTGCCGAACACGGCGAGGCCACCGAGCACGGCGATCGCAACGGCGCCGGCGAGGGTGAGCGGGCCGTCGGCGTCCATGTCGGTACCGCCGACGGAGATGTCGCCGAAGCTGCTCTCGATTACGACCCAGGGGAGGAACGAGCCCACGGCCACTGCGAGGACTCCCGCCGCCAGGACGATCGCAGCGAGCGGGTTCGACCGCGCGACGGACGCCGGCCGCGGCGCGGGCGCGAGGCCGCCCCACGGTGCCAGGTGCCCGGACGGCGGCGCCGCCCACGGCCCCGGGGGCATCACGCCGCCGGTGGGCGGGCCTGCGGCCGGGCGGGCCGCCGGCTCGCCCGACGAGCCCGGGGCGGCCCAGGTCGACGTCGACGCGCCCGCCGGTGACGCGTCCGGCGTCGTGGGC
>JAFGPU010000324.1 GCA_016936035.1 Acidimicrobiales bacterium | reverse complement strand
GGGCGCCTACGAGGTGGTGGTGCGGCACGCGGACGGCTCACCGCTCGTCATCCGCAACGCGCCCCTGCTCGACGACGGCACGCCGATGCCGACCCGCTACTGGTTGGTGGGCGAGCCGGAGCGCACCTGGGTGTCGCGGCTCGAGGGTGAGGGGGGCGTCGATCGGGCCGAGCGCGAGGTCGACCCCGACGCGCTAGCCGCCGCCCACGCGCGCTACGCCGCCGAGCGCGCCGCGGCGCTGCCACCAGGGCACACCGGGCCCCGCCCGTACGGGGGCGTGGGGGGCACACGCACGGGCGTCAAGTGCCTGCACGCCCACTACGCCTGGTACCTGGCGGGAGGAGACGACCCGGTGGGCCGGTGGGTCGACGAACGGGTGGGGCCGCCGCCCCCGATAACTTCCCCGTCATGACGGCCATCGCGTCCCTCGACATGGGCACCAACTCCACCCGCGTGCTGGTGGCACGCCCCGCGGGCAACGGTCTCGACATCGTCGAGCGCCACAACACCATCACGCGGCTGGGCCAGGGTGTCGGGGCCACGGGGCGCCTCGCGGACGAGGCGGTCGAGCGGACGCTCGCGTGCCTGCGTGGCTACCGCGAGATCCTCGACCGCCACGGCGTCGAGCGCGTGCGGGCCGCGGCCACCTCCGCCGCTCGCGACGCCGCCAACCGCGACGAGTTCTTCGACGCCGTCGAGGAGCTGGTGGGCATCCGGCCCGAGCTGCTGAGCGGCGACGAGGAGGGCCGGCTGTCGTTCCTCGGCGCCACGGGCGATCTCGACCACGCCCTCGGGCCGTTCCTCATCGTCGACATCGGCGGGGGGTCGACCGAGTTCATCGTCGGCACCGACCGGGTCGAGGGGGTGATCTCGGTCGACGTGGGCTGCGTGCGGCTCACCGAGAAGTTCCTGGCGCACGACCCGCCGCTGCCCGAGGAGCTGACCGCCTGCATCAGCCTGACCGACGCCTACCTCGACGACGTGGTGCGCGAGGTTCCCTCGGTCGCCGATGCCCGCACGCTGGTGGGCCTGGCCGGCACCATCACCACCGTGGCGGCCGTCGAGATCGGCCTCGCCACCTACGACCGCGACCGCATCCACCACTTCCGGCTCACCCACGCCGCCGCCGAGGACGTGTTCCGCACCCTGGCCACCGAGGCGCGCGCCGACCGCATCCACAACCCGGGACTCGAGGAGGCGCGGGCCGACGTCATCGTGGGGGGCTGCTGCGTGCTCGTCGCCCTGTTCCGACGGTTCGGCTTCGACGAGATGGTGGTGTCCGAGGCCGACATCCTCGACGGCCTCGCCCTGAGCCTGCTCGAACCGGCGGCCGAATAGTCCGGCCCGCGTCCGGTCGCTACCGTCAGGAGCCGCATGCCGCTGACCGATCGGGTCCTCATGGGGCCCGGGCCCTGCAACCCCTACCCCGAGGCGGTGCAGGCCCTCGCGCGCCCGATGCTCGGACACCTCGATCCCGAGTTCGTGGCGCTCCTCGACGAGACCTGCGAACGGCTCCGCACGGTGTTGCGCACCGACAACCCGATGACGCTGCCGATCTCGGGCACCGGCTCGGCGGGCATGGAGGCCGCTTTCGTCAACCTCGTCGGCCCGGGCGACCCGGTCGTCATCGGCGTCAACGGCGTGTTCGGGGCCCGCATGTGCGACGTGGCCGCCCGGTGCGGGGCCGAGGTCGTCGCGGTCGAGGCGCCGTGGGGGCAGCCCATCGACCCGCAGCGGCTGCTCGACGCGCATCCCGCGCCCCGGGTCATCGCGGTGGTGCACGCCGAGACGTCCACCGGCGTCCGCTCCGACATCGCGCCGCTCGGCGCCGGCAAGGGTGACGCCCTGCTGCTCGTCGACTGCGTGACGAGCGTGGGCGGCATCGAGGTCGACGTCGACGGCTGGGGTGTCGACATCGCCTACGCCGGCACGCAGAAGTGCCTGGGCGTGGCGCCGGGCCTGGCGCCGCTGACCGTCAGCGAGCGTGCCCGCGAGCGCCTGGTCGAGCGCAGCCCCAGCTGGTACCTCGACCTGCGCATGATCGGCCGCTACACGGGACCGGCAACCGGTGCCCGCACGTACCACCACACCGCGCCCGTGTCGATGGTGATGTCGTTGCACGCCGGGCTGGGGGCGCTGCTCGACGAGGGGCTCGACGCCGCCGTGGCCCGCCACGCCGACTGCGGTCGCCGGCTGCAGCAGGGCCTGGTCGACCTCGGGTTCGAGCTGTTCGCGGCCGAGGGGCACCGGTTGCCGCAGCTCACCACCGTGTGGGTGCCCGGGGGCGTCGACGACGGGGCCACCCGCGCCGCGCTGCTCGACCGCTACGGCATCGAGGTGGGCGGCGGCCTGGGCGAGTTCGCGGGCCGGGTGTGGCGCGTCGGGTGCATGGGGCACACGGCCCGCCACCGCAACGTGACCTTGCTGCTCGGCGCGCTGGCCGAGCTGATGGACCGGCGATGACCTCGGTGCGCGGACGGCGCGTGGTGCTGCGCTCGCTCATCCCCACCGACTTCCCGGCCTGGCAGGAGGTCCGCCGGCGCAACGACGCGTGGCTGACGCCGTGGGAGCCGGCCCGCAACCCCAACCTGCCCGACGTCGTCGAGTCGGGCGAGGCGTTCGCGATGCGCTGCAGCGCCCGCGAGCGCGAGCGGCAGCTGGGCACCGGCTTCGGGTTCGGCATCTTCGTGCCCGACCCCACCGCCGGGCGGCGCCGGGCCCGCGAGCGGTTCTGCGGCGAGATCAACCTGTCCTCGGTGCAGCGGGGCCCGTTCCAGTCGGCCTACGTCGGCTACTGGATCGATCAGGCCCAGGCGGGCAACGGCTACATGCCCGAGGCCCTGGTCGTGCTGGCCCGCTTCGCGTTCGAGCAGGTGCACCTGCACCGCATCCAGGTCTCGATCATCCCCCGCAACCACCGCAGCCGGCGCGTGGTCGAGAAGCTCAAGCTGCGTGACGAGGGCATCGCGCAGCGCTACCTCGAGATCAACGGCGTCTGGGAGGACCACATCCGGTATGCGATGACGGTCGAGGAGTGGCACGACCGTCGCGACGAGCTGTGCCGCACATGGCTCGACTGAGGACGTTCACCCGGCGGTTGGCGGCGCTGCCGTTGCGGGCCCGGGCGGCGCTGGCCGCGGCGGTGGTGCTGGCGATCGTCGCCGTGCTCCTGCTCGTGGTCCCAGGTGGCGGTGACGGCACGGACGGCGGCGATCGCGGTGGCGACGACACCGCCGTCGAGGGCGGCACCGACGCGTTGCTGCCCTCCACGACTCTCCGCACCGGAGGCATCGAGGTGGACGCGCCCGAGGGGTGGCAGGCGATCCCCCTGCCGGCGCTCGGCTTCGGCATCGCCGTGCCGCCGGGCTGGGAGACGACGGTGCTGTCGCCCGAGGCGCTGGCCGCCCTGTCGAACGCGTCGCCGGAGGTGCCCGACTTCGCCGAGAACGCCCACGCCGCGGCCGGCGAGGGCGGCCTCGTCTACGGCGCCGGCGAGGACGAGGCCGGCGGCATCAGCGACGTGATGGTGCGGGCGGCGCCGGAGTCGGGCGTGACCGACACGGCCGGGCTCGAGGCCTACGCCGGCGAGCTCGCGGCGCAGGCCGGTCGCTCCGACCCCCAGATCGACGTCGTCGAGGACGCTGCCCACCCGTCCGTGCGGCTCCGCTTCCGGGTCGGGGCCGGCGACGAGGTCGCGGAGGGCACCGAGACGCTGGTGCTGGGCCCGGAGGGCATCGTGTGGTCGATCATCGTCACCTCGGACGACGCTGCGAACCACGACGACCTCGCGACGGCGATCACCGACACGCTCACCCTCGCCGAGAGCTGAGCCGCCGCGGGCGCTGGGCGCGTCCGTTCGTCTCCACGCATAGTGCTCAAACTGTCAACTTCGTCACAAAGGGTGGCCTTCTGAGCTGACTTCCTTACAGTCTCGTTACGGCCTTCCTGGGGGAGGCCTGATGCGGACCTCCTGCTGGGGGAGGCGCCGACACGACCATGACTGGGGACAGCAGCCATGCCATCGAGCACGCGACAGTTGCGCGCGGGCACCGTCTTGCTTGCCGGCGCCCTTCTCTTCAGCTCGCCCATCGTCCAATCCGTGGTGGGATCGGACACGGCCGACACGGCCAGCGCGTCGACCGCGGATCAGGAGCTGAGCACCGCTCTCGACATCGACCCGATCCGGGCCTCGAGCGATGACGTCGTCGCGTCGGTCGCCGAGGTCGACGCGGCGATCCGGGCCCAGCTCGAGGCCATCGCCGCCGCCGAGACGGCCAAGGAGAGCGCCGAGGCCACCCTCGCTGCCGCCGAGGACGAGCTCGCGGAGGCCGAGGCCACCGTCGACGAGGTCGAAGAGGCGGCGACCGAGGCGGCCGCCGACGGCTCGCCGGGCGCCACCGCCATCCGCAACGCCACGGGCGTTCTCCGCCCGCGTCCGCAGGTGGCAGCCGGAGAGGCCCCGGCGGACGGGCTGGCGGCCCCGGCACCGGTCGTCGAGGCGCGGGCCGCCCGCAACGCGGTGGGACGGCAGGTCGACGAGGCCGAGGCCGCGGTCGACCAGGCGTCGAGCGACGCCGAGGCGGCCGCCGAGACCCTGGACGACCTCCGGGGCCAGGAGGCCGATCTCGTGGCCGGCATCGAGGAGCGCATGGAGGCCAACCTGGCCGAGGCCGAGGACGTCGCCGCTGACGATCCGAAGGCCGCCGACGAGATCGAGGCCACCGAGCGGGCGATCTCGGCGTCGCTGACGGAGATCGCCGAGGAGCGCCGCGACAGCGCTGCGCCGTCGCCGGTCGAGCTGCCCGAGGAGGAGGCTCCTCCGGCCAAGCCCGAGCCCGCTCCGGCGCCGCCGCCCCCGCCGCCCCCGCCGCCGCTGCCCGATCCGACCGGAGCGGTGTCGGGAAGCGTCGCCAACGTCGCCTGCCCGGCCGGTGGGTACTTCGTCGTCGACAGCTCGCTCGCGGCCGGCGCGCAGGCGCTGGTCAACGATGCGCACAACGCTGGTGTCGACCTCTGTGCGAAGAGCGCCTTCCGCAGCTACAACGAGCAGGTCGAGCTGCGCCGGGCCAACTGCGGGCCCTCCGAGTTCGACATCCACCAGGCATCGCCGTCGAGCTGCAGCCCGCCCACGGCACGGCCCGGCACGTCGAACCACGAGGGTGGCCAGGCCATCGACTTCTCGTGTGCCGACGGCCAGCCGATGACCCATGCCAGCCCGTGCTTCCAGTGGCTGGCCGCCCATGCCGGCAACTACGGCCTGTTCAACCTGCCGAGCGAGCCCTGGCACTGGAGCGTCACCGGCCGCTGATCCGGAGGCGACGGCCGGCGAGGACGCCGGCCGTCGCCGTCGGTCGGGTCGCGACTCGGTCGGGTCGTGGTCCGGCGGGCGCGGGTCCCGACGCGCCGGCGTCCGGCCGCGGCCCGTCAGCCCTTCGAGCTGATGCGGCGCTGCAGGGCCGCCAGCTTCTCCTGGAAGGTCGGCTGGTTGATCGACCACACCTGCGGCTCGAGCTCGCGCTCGACCGCACCGGCGTGGTCGCCGATGGAGCGGACGTCGGTCATGGTCTGCTTGGTCCGCTCGACGAGGTCGCGCGGCGCCGCCGCGGCGACGCCGGCCATGGCGCGGGCGGCGGCGAGCAGCTCGTCGTCGGCCACGCACGACCACGCCAGACCTGCGTCCTGCGCCTGGCGCCCGTCGAGCACCCGCCCGAACAGGACCATGGCCGCGGCGGCCTGCGGCCCGACCCGGTGCTGCAGCATCCACGTGTGACCGCCACCGGGATGGAGGCCGAGCTGGAGGAACCGGGTGTCGAACCGGGCCGACTCTGCGGCCACGATCACGTCGCAGACCAGCGCCAGGTTGATCCCCGCGCCGACGGCGGCGCCGTTCACCGCGGCGATGGTGGGCAGGCGCGAGCGGCTGATGCGCAGGAAGCCCTCGTAGATGCGGAGCAGCCCCTCGCGCTGGCTCTCGCCGAGGTGCGACAGGTCCGCCCCGGCGCAGAAGGCCGGGGCGGTGCCGGTCACCACGAGGGCCCCGACGGCGGGGTCGGCCTCGACCGAGTCGACGGCGGCGGTGATCTCGTCGACCATCGGCAGCGTGAGGGCGTTGCGCCGGTCGGGGGCGTCGAGCGCCAGGACGGCGACCCCGTCGGCGATGTCGGTCAGGACCTCGGGCATGCCGCAGTCTCGCACCGGACCGTGACACGAAGCCCAACCCGGCCGGGCCGCCGCCACGTTGCGAGGCGGACGCGTCGCGGGCGCCTCTGTGGGTGGCCGAAATGCGGCGAGTCGCTCGCGATCTCGTTACATTCGCGTGTCGACCTCTCCGGCTGGGGGAGGGCGTCTGCCGCCGACCATGTCTGGGGACCACACGTGAGCTCGAGCCGCCGCCGCACGCGAGCCGCCATCCTCCTGTCCACGGGACTCGTCGCCGCCACCGCGCTGGCCCTGCCCACCGCGGTGCAGGCGGAGCCCGGGCAGGACGGGCCGACGACCCAGCGCGACGAGATCGGCCCGGGGCCGGCGGAGCCCGAGGCCCCGCAGCTCCGGTCCAGCAGCGCCACCGACGTGGTCACCTCGCTCGAGCAGCGCACCTCCGAGGTCGAGGACCAGGTCGCCTCCGTGCTCGCGGCCCGGGAGGAGGCGGCGTCCGCGGCCCGCGACCTCGAGGCCGCCGAGGCTGCGGTGTCCGAGACCGAGGATCTCATCACCCAGCTGACGGAGCAGGGCGACTCGGTCGTCATCGAATCGTTCATGAACCCGCCCGCCGAGAACGCCCTCGAGACCCTGGCCGCCGACTCGCTGGCCGACGCGACCGTCAAGCAGTCGATCCTGACCAGCCAGAGCAACGCGAACGCCGACGTGCTGACCGAGCTCCAGGCCGCGGAGGAGGAACTGGTCGAGCTCGAGGCCGGCCAGCAGGACGCGGCCGACGTCGCCGACGAGAAGGCGGCCGAGGCCGACGCCGCGCTCGCCGACCTGGTGGCCACCCAGTCGGCCGAGACACTGTTCGTCGTGGCCGTGCAGGACCGCCTGGCGTCGCGGCTCGCCGAGGCCGAAGCGGTCGAGCGCGTGGACCCCGCAGCAGCCGACGAGATCCGCGCCCGAGAGGCCGAGATCGCCGCCGAGATCGACGAGATCGTCGGCGAGCGCGAGCGACGGGCCGAGCAGGCTGCGCTGGAGGAGGCCATGGCCCAGGCCGCGGCCGAGGCCGAAGCGGCGGAACAGGCGGCGGCGTCGTCCGCCGGCGCGTCGCTGGGCCCGGCGTCCGGCAACCTGACGTCGGTGTCGTGCCCCGGCGGCGGGTCGATCACGGTGGACAGCTCGCTCGCCGGCAACCTGCGGTCGATGCTCGACGCCGCCGCAGCCGACGGGCTGAACCTCTGCGGCGGTGGCTACCGCGACCCCGCCGAGCAGATCGCTCTGCGGCGCTCCAACTGCGGGACGTCGAACTACGCCATCTACGAGGCGCCCTCGTCGTACTGCTCGCCGCCCACCGCCCGTCCCGGCACCTCGAACCACGAGCAGGGCCTGGCCATCGACTTCACCTGCAACGGGGGCGGCACCCTCGGCAGCTCCAGCCCCTGCTTCGCCTGGCTGCAGAGCAACGCGGCCGACTACGGCCTCTACAACCTGCCGAGCGAGCCCTGGCACTGGAGCAACGACGGCACCTGACGAGCCGCCGTCACCGTCTGCATCTGAGCGGTTGCGAGGCCACCCCCGGTGACCAGCGGCGCCGCGCGCTGCGTGCCCTCCCCATCCTCCCCCGAGGTGGCTCCGGAGCGTAGTGTCGTGGTTCGTGGGAGGGGAGATCGTGGTCGAGCCACGCCGGCCCGGGGTCGTACCGCTCGCCTGTGACATCGTGCCGCCGGTTCGTTACATTCGGGCGCGCTGCGCCTGGGCGCCCGGGCTCGCCGGGGGCCATGGCCCAGGGCCGGTCACCGTCTCGTTGGTCTGGGGAAAAGACTGTTGACGCTCGCTCGCCGTCCGTTGCTCGTCGCCTGTGCGCTGACCGTGCTCGCGACCTCGTTCGCCGCCTCGACGCCGGGTGCCGCCCAGGAGAGCCCGTCCGAGCGCGAGCACCTCGGCGAGCAGGCGCTGGTGTCGATCGACGTCGACGTGCTGCGGGGCGACAAGGTCGAGGTCAGCGCCACCCTCGCCGAGGTGCGCGAGAACGTCGAGACGCACAAGACCATGCTCGCCGACGCCGAGGCGGCCCTCACGGCCGCCGAGACGGCGCTCGCCCAGGCCGATGCCGCGTTGGCCGACACCCAGGCCCGGCTCGATGCCGTCAACATCGAGGCCGACCGGGTGGTGGTCGACGCGTTCGTCAACCCGCCGGCCGAATCGGCGTTCGAGTCCCTGGCGGCCGACTCGCTCGCCGACGCCACCATCAAGCAGTCGATCCTGCACCGGCAGGCCGACAACGACGCCAGCGCCCTGGGCGAGTACCAGGAGCTGCAGCAGCAGCTCGAGGCCGAGAAGGCCGAGCGTGAGGCCGCCGCTGCGGCGGCCGAGACCGCGGCGGCCGAGGCCGAGGCGGCCTATGCCGACGTCGAGGCCGCGGTCAGCCAGCAGGCGTCGTTCGTCGCCGAGGTGCAGCGGCGGCTCGATCACCGCCTGGCCGAGGCCGACGCGCTCCAGGCGACCGACCCCGAGCTGGCCGAGCAGATCCGCGCACGCGAGGCCGAGCTGGCGGCCATGCTCAACGAGCTCGACGAAGAGGTCCAGGCCGAGCGCGCCCGCCAGCGCGCCGCCGAGTTGGCCGAGCAGGCCGACGCCAACAAGAACATCACCGGCATCAAGCCCGTGGCGGGCGGCGTCGCCGACGTCGCCTGCCCCGGCGGTGGCGTCGTGCAGGTGGCCGGCGACATCTCCGGCGCCGTGGAACGGCTGCTCGCCGATGCGGCCGAAGCCGGCTACCCGCTCTGCGGGTACGGCTACCGCGATCCGGCCGATCAGATCCGCGTGCGGCGACAGAATTGCGGCACCTCGAACTACGCCATCTACCAGGCGCCCTCGTCGTATTGTTCGCCACCGACGGCGCGACCGGGAACGTCCATGCACGAGCAGGGCCTGGCCATCGACTTCACCGCCGGTGGCGGAACGATCGGCTACAGCAGTGGCGCCTACACCTGGTTGCAGTCCAACGCCGCCAACTACGGCCTCTACAACCTCCCAGGCGAACCCTGGCATTGGTCGGTCGACGGCAACTGACTCGCCGTCAGACCAGTCACCGATAGCGGTAATCAGCCACCCCACGCGCGCGCGGGGCCGCGCGCTCACGGGTCGGTATCGGCGGTCGAGCTCCGGCTGCCCACAGCGTCTACCAGCGGTTTTGTCATTTGTTGTTGCGCGTTGGTGACAGCGGCCGACCTCTTCGTTACATTCCCGGGCACTTTGGCCGCGCATTGGGCGTGACCGTCGACACGTGGTGTGAGCCACAGGAGGTCCAGGAGCGCCTTGGCACCCATCCGCCGCCGTTTCCTGATGCCGCGGGTCGTCGTCGCCGTGGGCGCGTCAGCTGCGCTCCTGACCCCGGCGATCAGCAGCGCCGAAGAGCCGAACCCCGACGAAACCGAGCGCGAGCTCGACGAGGTGCGGGCGCAGCGGGGCGAGGCGGAGCTCGAGATCGACGCCCTCGAGGCGCAGGACGCCGAGATCCAGGAGGCGCTCAGCACCCTGGAAGCGAACGTCGCCACCCAGCAGGCCGAGCTCGACGAGGCCGAACGGGCCCTCGAATCGGCCGAAGCCGAGGTCGCGAGCGCGACTGCCGCAGTGGCGGCTCAGGAGGCCGAGATCGACGCGCTCAACCTGCAGGCCGATGCTCTCGTGGTCGAGGCGTTCGTCAATCCGGCCTCCGACAACGCCCTCGATGCCTTCAAAGCCGACTCGCTCTCCGACGCCACCGTCAAGCAGGCGCTGGTCGGCATCCAGTCCGACGCCGACGCCGATCTGCTCGATCAGCTCGAGCAGGCGCACGAAGACCTCGAGGTCACCAAGGCCGAGAAGGAGGAGTTGGTCGCCGCGGCCGAGGAGCAACGGTCCACGGCGGAGGCGGAGCTGACCGAGCTGGAGACCGCCGTCACCCAGCAGCAGAGCTTCGCCGCCGACGTCGAGGAACGGCTCAATGCCAAGCTCGCCGAGGCTGAATCGCTCCGCGAGTTCGACGCCGCCCTGGCCGACAAGCTCGAGCGTGAGCAGGCCGAGCTGGCCGAGCGCCTGAGAGCTGCCCAGGAGGCCGCAGCCGCCCGGGCCGCAGCGGAGCAGGCCGCGGCCGAGAAGGCAGCCGCCGAGCAGGCAGCCGCCGAGCAAGCGGCGGCCGAGCGGGCCGCCGCGGAGAGCGCTGCACCTGCACCTGCACCTGCCCCCGCCCCCGCCCCTGCCCCGGCGCCGTCACCTGCCCCCGCCCCCGCCCCCGCCCCGCGGCCAGCGCCCGGGCCGGCGCCGTCGGTCATCCAACCCGCGCCCGGCGGGCTGGCCACCGTCACGTGCCCGCACGGTGGCTCGGTCACGGTCGCCGCGAGCATCGCCGGCAACGTGCAGGCGTTGCTCGACGCGGCCGCAGCCCAGGGTGTCTCGCTGTGCGCGAGCAGCGGCTACCGCGATCCGCAGAAGCAGATCCAGTTGCGGCAGGCGCACTGCGGGACCTCGTACTACGCGATCTACCAGATGCCGTCCTCGCAGTGCAGCCCGCCGACGGCGCGGCCGGGCACGTCCAACCACGAGCGCGGCCTCGCCATCGACTTCAGCTGCAACGGGGGCGGCGCCATCCGGTACGGCAACTCGTGCTGGAACTTCCTGGCCGCCCACGCCAACTCGTACGGCCTCTACAACCTGCCGAGCGAGCCCTGGCACTGGTCGACCACCGGTCGGTGACGACCGGCCGCCGGGCCGGTGCACGCGTCGATCGATGCGGCGGCGTCAGGTGTCAGGTGCGGTGGTCGCGGACGACCGCGGGGGAGTGGCGGAAGAACTGCTCGACGTCACGCTCGTAGTGGTATTCCGGTCGGTCGCCGAACGTGCTGCGCAGTCGCGCCGCCTCGGCGAAGGCGCGCACCGCTCCGGCGGACGTGTGCCAGTAGTCGAAGCCGGCTCGCTTGAGCCGCCGGTTGTCGATGCCCCGGCCGTAGGTGAGCAGGTCGACGAGCTCGGGTGGAAGGTCGATGCCGATCCGGGAGAGCAGCGAGCCCGCCAAGCTCCGGCCGACCGGCGGCAGCGGCGCCAGGCGCTTGCCGCACATCGCCACCACCTCGCTCCACGTCAGCAGCCCGTCGCCGGCGACGTTGAACGTGCCGTCGAGCTCTTGGTCGAGGACGTACATGATGGCCCTGACCACGTCGTCCTCGTGGACGAACTGCAGGCGGGGGTCGAACCCGAAGATGCTGGGCACGAGCGGGCGTTCGAGAGCACGGGTGATCGGGGTGACGATGTCCTCGCCGAGCACGTTGGAGAAGCGCAGCAGGCTCACCGACACGTCGGGGTTGTCGGCCGCGTAGTCGCGCACGTACCCCTCGACCTCGAGCAGCGAGCGCTCGACCGGGTGCTTGGGCAGCGCCGAGCGGCGGCTGTCCTCGGTGAACCAGACCGGGTCCGCGTAGGTCGAGCCGTAGACGAGCGTCGACGACTTCACGACGACGTTGCAGACCCGGCTCTCGGGCTGGCTGGCAGCGGCGAACAGGTTCATCGTGCCGATGACGTTGATCTCGTGCATGCGCCGGCTCGACGACTGCGACGAGTCGACCACCAGGAACGTGTGGATGATCGTGTCGACCTGGGTGGCCCGCACGATCCTCGACAGGATCGAGTAGCTCTCGTCGGTGCGCACGTACTCGGTGCGCTCGAGCTCGACCGTCGGCGCGCGGGTGCCGAGGCCGATGATGACGTCGACCGACGAGTCGGCCTCGAGGACCTGGGCGACGCGGCCGCCCCAGAACGACCCCAGCCCGGTGACGAGCACCCGCCGGCCCATCAGCCGAACCAGACGCTGTGGCGGCGGCGGAGCATGTCGTACAGCTCCTCCTGGATGGCGTTGCGGATGCCCTCGGAGGTGTCCATGATGCGGCTGCGCGAGTAGCGGGGCTGGTCGGGCAGCACGTCGAGGTGCACCGGGTCGAGCACCCGGATGCGGATCTTGGCCGGGAACGGCACCAGTGCGCCCAGCGGGCCGAGCAGCATGTTGGCCGTGATCGGCGCGTAGGGCAGGCCGAGGAGGCGCGCCACGGCCGGCACCTTGGTGAGGATCGGCATGGTCTCCTCGCTGCCCACGATGGCGAGCGGGATGATGGGCACCCCGGCGCGCATGGCGATCTGCACGAACCCGCCGCGCCCGAACCGCCGGAGCCGGTAGCGCTCGGCGTAGGTCTTGCCCGGTCCCTTGGATCCCTCGGGAAACACCAGCACGAGGTGCTGCTGCTCGCGCAGGAGGCGGTAGGCGTTGTCGGGGTGGGCCTGGACGCCGCCGAGGCGTGACCACGCCAGGTTGACCACCGGCACCTTCTTGAACATCTCGTCCGCGAGGCCGTACACGGGACGGCCGAGCTCGCGTTCGATGCCGTGCATGATCGACGGGGCGTCGGCGGGGATGGCACCGGCGTGGTTGGCGACCATGAGCGCACCGCCCTCGCGGGGGATCTTCTCGAACCCCTCCCACTCGACCCGGAACCATTTGTCGTAGATCGGGTCGTAGAGCTGGGCGAGCAGGTCGCGCAGGTGCTGGGAGCGGCCCCACTCGTCGACGTCCGACAACCGTTCGGGCTCGGCGTCGTCGGCGTCCGGGGCGTGCTCGCCGGACGGGCCGGACTCAGCGTCTGGTGAGGTGCGCCGATGGTCGCCGCTCTGGTCGTCGCGATCGCTGCGGTCACCGGGCGTCTCGCTGCCGGTGCGGGACCCGGTCTCGTCAGGAGGGCCGTCGTCCTCGTCGGCCGGGACGGCGACGAGGTTGGGTCGGGTGCGCCGGGAGCCTTCGGCCGCCATGGGGCGCATGCTATGCCCGCAGCGTCGGACGGGTGCGGTGAACGCACCTGCCCCGCGTCCACGCTGGTCGTCCGTGCGCTGGCGTCGCGCGTGCGCGAACCTCGGCGCATGCGGGTGCTCGGATCGCTGGGTGGTGCGGTGGTGGCCGGTGCGTTGTCGTGGACGGGGGCCGAGTACGGGCTGCACCGCTTCGCCATGCACCAGATGCGGGGTCGCGGGCTGGCGTCGGTCGAGCACCTCAAGCACCACGCCGATGTCACGTACTTCACCCCGGCGTCCAAGAAGCTCGCGTCCGCGGCCGGTACGGCCGTGGTCGTCTACCCGCTCGCCGCGTCCGCGGCCGGGCGGCGATGGGCGGCGGCGTTCACCGGGGGTGTGCTGAGCACGTACCTCTGGTACGAGGTCGTCCACCGGCGCCTGCACACCCACCCGCCGGCCGGCCGGTGGGGGCGCTTGCTCCGGCGCAACCACCTGCACCACCACTTCGGCTC
>JAFGPU010000323.1 GCA_016936035.1 Acidimicrobiales bacterium | reverse complement strand
GCGAGCGCATCCGGTTGTGGGAGGTCGCCGGCACCGCGCACGCCGACGCGTTCCTGCTCGGTCCCGTCGCCGACGTGGTCGGCTGCCCCGAGCCCATCAACGCGGGGCCGCACCACTTCGTGGTCAAGGCGGCGCTGCGCGGCCTCGACAGGTGGGTCCGGTCCGGCGACGCCCCGCCCGAGGCGCCCCGCCTCGAGGTCGACGACAGCGGGGACACCCCGGCGTTCGAGCGCGACGCCGACGGCAACGTCCTCGGTGGCATCCGCACGCCGCAGCTCGACGTGCCGGTGGCGACGCACTCGGGCGAGCCCGCCGAGGGCTCGTCGGTGGTGTGCATGTTGATGGGGTCGACGATCCCGTTCGACGAGGACCGCCTCGGCGAGCTGTACGAGTCGCCCGACGAGTACCTGGACGGCTACACCGATGCGGCCGACGAGGCCATCGACGCCGGCTTCGTGCTCGACGACGACCGCGACGCGCTGCTCGACGACGCCGACCCGTCTGTCATCCCCGGCTGAGGGCCCGGGCGAGCGGAGCGAGCTTGGTCGGGTTCCTGACCCAGCGGACCGCGGCGATGCGGCCGTCCGGGGCGGGGTCGACCAGCACCGCGCCCGTGAGCCGCCCGTCCTCGCGCACGGCGACGGCCGGCTGGCCGTTGATCGGCACCAGCGCGAACTGCGACGTGACCCGCTCGAGGCGGGTGAAGTAGCCGAGCAGCCGCGCGACGCGGGCGGCGCCGCGGATCGGCCGGGGCACGGCGGTCACCACGCCCCCACCGTCGGCGACGTAGGTGACGTCGTCGGTGAGCAGGGCGAGGAAGGCCGCCATGTCGCCGCCGTGGCACGCGGCGAGGAAGCGGCGCACGAGCGCCTCGTGGCGGGCAGGATCGACGGCGAAGCGCGGCCGCTCGGCCTCGACCGCGACGCGGGCCCGCCGCAGCATCTGCCGGCTCGCCTCGACCGAGCGGCCGAGCATGGCGCCGACCTCGGCGTGGCTGTGGCCGAACACGTCGTGGAGCAGCAGGGTGGCCCGCTCCTCGGGTGAGAGCGCCTCGAGCACCACCAGGAAGGCCATCGACAGCGAGTCGGCCATCTCCACCTGGGTGGCCGCATCGAGCAGCGGATCGGCGAGCACCGGCTCGGGCAGCCACGGGCCGACGTACGACTCGCGGCGCACCCGGGCCGAGCGAAGGTGGTCGATGGCGAGACGGGTGGTGACCGTGGTCAGGTAGGCGACGGGCTCGTCGACGTCGGCGGGGGCGTTGCGCTGCGCTCTGACGAGCGCGTCCTGCACCACGTCCTCGGCGTCGCTCATCGAGCCCAGCATCCGGTAGGCGATGGCGACCAACCGGGGCCGGGCCTCGACGGCGGCACGCTCGAGGGTGGCGCTGTTCACGGCACGATCATGCCTCGACCGCGTACAGGGGCGGCGTCCGCACCGCGATCATCATCCGGTTCCAGAAGTTGATCATGGCGATGGCGCCGACCAGGTGGGCAAGCTGGTACTGGTCGAACACCTCGGTGGCGGCGCCCCAGACGTCGTCGGGCACGCCCTCGGCGCCCAGGCGCGTGACGGCGTCGGTGAGCGCCAGTGCCGCCCGCTCCGCGTCGGTGAACGACGGCGATTCGCGCCAGGCCGCCACCGCGAACAGGCGCTCGGGGCGCTCGCCGGCCTTCATCGCGTCGGTGCTGTGCATGTCGACGCAGAAGGCGCACTCGTTGATGATCGACGCGCGCAGCTTGATCAGCTCCAGCAGCGTGGGGTCGACCTGGCCGCGGAGATGGGCCTCGAGGCCCATCACGGTCTGGAAGAGGTCGGGGGCGACCTCGGGGACGTCGATGCGGTGTGTCACCACTTCCTCCGTGTCGGTGGTCGGTGGCGGGGAGCCCGCCGGCCGTGGACGCCCTCCTGACGAGACAGCCCCCGGCGGCGTGACGTGCCCGCCCGACGACCCCCGACCACGGCGGAGGCTGTCCCCGCCTGGCCGCCGTGGGGCCAGGCGGGGCGCTCAGCTGGTCCAGCGGCACCGCGGTGCCGGCGCAGCGCCGGTGCTCGCGCTCAGCGGCGCGATCCCGGCGTCGCGCCGGCGACCGCCAGGCTCTCGAGCCAGCGGCGCCAGGCCGGTGTCGCCTGGTCGACGAAACCGGGGGCGCCGTCGCCGAACAACCAGCCCCCCACCTGCACCGTCGCGGTGTCGTCGCCCTTGTCGAAGGCGAAGAAGCTCAGGTAGCCGGGCACCGGATCGGTCACGCCCACCACCAGGTACGGGTCGCCGAGCCGCTCGACCCGTCCGGAGGCGCCGAGCAGGTCGACCTGCTGGCCGACCTCGGCGGCGCCGAGCGCGCGCTCGACCGCCTGCCGGGCGGCCTCGGCGCTGCCGGGCAGGTCCGCGGCGGCCTCCATCGTGGTGGCGCGCTGCCCGGCGAAGCGCTCGAGGTACATGCGGAGGTGGTGCTCGAAGTAGGGCATCCAGTGCCGCTTCATGTCGTCGAGGCTCTCGCGCTCCCAGTCGGCGCCCGTGCCGAACGCGCTGCTCACCACGCGCACGACGCACGTGCCGCCCGACTGCGCCTCGACCAGGAACTCGCTGACGAGCGGCGACACGGCGGCGTCCGGATGCCCGCTGAGCTCGGCCCAGCCGGGCTCCTCGTAGGCGACGCGACGGGGCGGCTCCCAGCCCGTGATCGTGCCGCGCGAGCTGGTCTCGCCCATGTGGAAGACGATGGTGCCGCCGTCGCGCTCCTCGGCCTCGGTGGGCAGGAACCACGAGCTCATGCCGGCCGCGGTGGCGATGGCGGCCCACACCTGGTCGGGTGTGCCGGGCACCTCCACCGAGAACTCGATGCTGTACGGGACGTCAGGGGTGGTCATGGTGTCTCCTCTGGCTTGGGGTGTGCGGCGACGACGAGCCGGTGGAGGCGCCCGTCGTCGTGGTGGTATCGAGCGGCGAGCTCGAGGACCGCTGTCGTCAGGTCGTCGGCGAAGGCCGCTCGCTCCTCGGCTGAGCGGAAGCCGATCTCCGTGTCGATGCTCAGGGTCGGCAGCCGCCGTCCGGCAGCGTCTGCCCGCCGGGCGAGGCCGCCGATCTCGCGCACCAGGCGCCCGGCGAGGGCGATGAGGTAGCGGGCCGAGAAGCGATCGGCGGCCTGGTCCGGGTCCACGGCGGCCTCCGCGAGCGCGGCGGGCGAGATGACGTAGGACGCGGCGGTGGCGCGCAACACCCGCTCGGTGATGCCGCCACGCTTGCGCTCCTCGGCCAGTTCGACCAGGCCGTGGGCCTCGAGTGCGCGCAGGTGGTAGTTGACCTTCTGCCGTGCGAGGCCGACACGGGCGGCGAGCGTGGCGGCGGAGCCGGGCTCGGCGAGCTCGGCCAGCAGGCGGGACCGCATCGGGTCGAGCGCGGACGCCGCGGCGGCCGGGTCCTCGATCACCTCGATGTCGTGCATGCCGACCACCCTGCCCCTGACAACATTTCTTGTCAAGACCCCGTATGGCACGGGGCCTGGACCCGGGCCCGACTGGTCGCTTCTGGCGCTGGTCTGTTGCGGATTCCGCAACACAGAAGCGCCGGAAGCAGTGAGCGTTAATTCGCTCCCCCTGGACGATCGGGACTCGTAGATTGCCGACCTGATCGATCTCGCGGCCCCGGTCCGTGCTCCCCCGCGCGGCCGTGGCCTCGTCGTGTCGATCGCGACCCCCACCCATTCGTCATGGAGACGGCGGACATCCGGCGACACCGGGCGACCGTCGACCGCCGACGACCGATGAGTTCTGCGCCCGTCGGGCGTCGTAGCACCGTTCAACCATCCCCGCCCCCAGGGGAACCTTGCAGGAGGCGAAGCACGTGTTCTCCAAACTCGGCACCTGGTGCCACGACCGCAGAGGGCTGGTACTCGGCCTGTGGGTCGCGCTGTTCCTGGTCGGCGGCGCGCTCTCGGGCGCGGCCGGCGATGCGTTCCGCGACGAGTTCAACCTGCCCGACGTCGAGTCACGTACGGGCTTCGACATCCTCGACGACCACTTCGGCGGCGACGGCACCGGCATGACCGGCACCATCGTCTACCGCGCCGACCAGGGCGTCGACGACCCCGAGGTCAGGGCCGAGATGCAGGCCCTGTTCGACGAGGTCGCCGAGCTCGACGACGTCGAGCGCGTCGAGAGCCCCTACGCCGACGAGGGCGCGCAGCAGATCGCCGCCGAGGGTCCCGAGGCCGGGCTCATCGCCTTCGCCAACGTCGAGATGCCCGAGGACATCGACTTCACGCGGGCGGGCGAGATCCGCGACGCCATCCTGGCCGAGGCCCCCGACGTCGACGGACTGCGGATCGAGCTGGGCGGCTTCATCTTCGCCGAGTTCGAGCAGCCCTCTTCCGAGATCCTGGGCCTGGCGTTCGCCATCGTCATCCTCATCCTGGCCTTCGGCTCGGTGCTGGCCATGGGCCTGCCCGTGGGCGTCGCCCTGTTCGGCATCGGCATCGGCACCGCCATCCTCACCGTGCTCAGCAACGTCTTCACGGTGCCCGAGACCGCGACCTTCATCGGCATCATGATCGGGCTGGGCGTCGGCATCGACTACGCGCTGCTGATCGTCACGCGCTACCGCGAGCAGCTCCACGCGGGCCACACCGTGCGCGAGTCGGTGGCGATCGCCCACGACACCGCCGGCCGGTCGGTGCTGTTCGCCGGCACCACCGTGGTCATCTCGCTGCTGGGCATGCTGCTCATCGGCGTCACGTTCGTCTCGGGCCTCGCGCTGGGCGCGGCGCTGGTCGTGGCCATCACGGTGGCGGCGTCGCTCACCCTGCTGCCCGCGCTGCTCGGCTTCGCGGGCGACAAGGTCGAGCGCACCCGCTGGCGCGGGCTGCTCGCCGCCGGGTTCGTGGCGGTGGGCCTGGC
>JAFGPU010000322.1 GCA_016936035.1 Acidimicrobiales bacterium | reverse complement strand
GGGCGCCAGCCGATGGAGCCCCGGAGAGATCTTGTCGGGGACCCAGAGCGGGATGAGCAGCAGCATGCTCATGCACAGTCCGTGCAGGCCGAGCATCGGGCCCGCCGGCAGTGCGAAACCCGTGACGCCCTGCACGGTCTGGCCCACCGCGTTGGCGAGCCCGACGATGGCGAGGGCGACCCCGATCCGGCTGACGAGGCGGCTGGCACGACCATCCCGCCGCAGGCGCACGAACAGCAGGACGGCCCAGTACACACCGAAGACCATCGCCACCGTCGCCACCGCCGCGGGCACGGCGTACCAGCTGTCCTTCGCGCGGACCACGTCGTCGCCCCACACCAGCCCGGCGGGCGCCGCCACGACGATGACCGACATCGCGCCCTCGATGAGGTCGACCGACATCGCGCGCTTGCCCGACCGGGCACGGACCATGAGGACGGTCGCCGTGATGACGAACAGGGAGATGATCGCCACCACCAGCGTGTTGACCAGCGTGGACGTACGCCGGTCGGTGAACGCCCCCACCAGCATGGCGCAGCCGATGCCGTACATGATCGCCAGCGCGACCAGCCACATCCACCAGCAGCGGTCGTCGGGGTGCGGGGCGCGCCTGGCCGCCAACCAGGTGTGGACGAGCGCCGGCGACGTGAACGGAGCGCTCGCGACCACCGCGAAGGCGACCAGGTACTGGTGCGTCGACGACACGAGGTTGCCGACGACGACGATGACCGGCAGGCAGGCGCAGACCCAGCACAGCGCGATCCTGCGCAACTGCGGTGTGAACAGCCCAGGCCGACCCTCGAGGTGCTCGCGGGCGGACGGTTGGCGCAGGATCTCCGGCACCGCGACGAGCAGCGGTCGCACCGTGAGCGGCGGCATGCGCATGCGAGTTCCCCCTTCGACCCCGGCACCATGACCGTGGTGCCTCGGCACCAGCGCGCCGTGCCCGAATAGGTACAGTCGTGTCGGAAACATGTCAACCTGAACTTCGGGTCGTGGCGACCTCGGCGGTACGACGACGGTGATGCGGGGGCTGCGGCCCCGCCGCGCCCCCGCCTGTGCGTGGCATCACGACGCCTGAGCGCGCGACGGCGTAACGTTCTGTCCGTCACTCCCCTGACGATGGCGCCGACGTCCCGCCCCGGGACGCCCTGTGCGAGAGAGGCACGGCCCATGGACCTCGAGTTCACCGACGAGCAGCTCGACCTGCGCGACAGCGCACGCTCAGAGCTGGCCCGAGAGTGCCCGCCCGGCCTGGTGCGCGGCGTCGCCGACGGTGCACCTGGCACCGACCGGTTCGCCACCGCGCTCACGTGGTTGGGATGGCCTGCGCTCACGATCCCCCTCGACCTCGGCGGCCTCGGGCGCAGCTTCGTCGAGCTGGCCGTCGTGCTGGAGGAGATGGGTCGCGTCGCCGCGCCGACCGCCTTCCTCCCCACGATGACCCAGTTCGTTCCCGTCGTCCGCGCCGCCGGGACCACGGCCCAGGCCCACCGGTTCCTGTCGGGCGTGGCCGCCGGCGACCTGACCGGCACGCTCGCTCTACATGAGGGCGGCCGCTGGGGCCCCGAGACGGTCATGGCCACCGCCGAGCGCGACGGCGACGGCTGGCTGCTCCACGGCCACAAGCAGCACGTGCTGGGCGCTCCGGAGGTGAGCGAGGTCGTCGTGGCAGCCCGGCGTGAGTCGGGCTCCCTGGGCCTGTTCGTCGTGCCGGCGGCCGAGCTCACGTTCAAGCGCACCGCGACGATCGACCCCACGCGCTCGCTGGCCAACGTCGAGCTCAACGGCGTGTGGGTGCCCGACGCCCGGGCGCTCGGCGAACCCGAGGCGGATGCCGGCCGGGCGCTCGCTCAGGCCCTCGACTACGCGACCGTCGGGTTGGCCCTCGACGCGCTGGGCGCCTGTGGCGCGCTGCTCGACTCGTCGTTCGAGGTCGCCCGTACCAGTGCCGCGGCGGGACAAGCGATCGAGCACGCACTCGCCGACATGCTGGTGGCGACGGAGACCGCGCGTGCCGCCGTGTACCAGGCGACCGCCGCCGTGTCCGAAGGCCATCCGAGCGCGCCCCACGCTGCCTCGGTCGCGAAGGCGGCGATCGGCGGGTGCCAGCGGCTGGTCACCCGCCAGGCGCTCGAGATCCACGGTGCGGCCGGCGGTCCCGACCTGCGCCTGTGGGTCGGGCGGGCCAAGGCAGACGACCTGCTCTTCGGGACGACGTCGGACCATCGGCGCATCGTCGCCGACCACGTCCTCAGCGCCCGGCGGGCACGCAGCTCGCAGCTCGCCACCGCCCTGTTCGGCTGACGGGGCGGCAACGTCGTCAGCCCGACCGCACCCCGACGGCGCGCCCTGCGACCCGGTCGCGCTCGGCGCCGTCGTCAGCCCAGCCGCACGCCGAGGACGCGCCCCGCCACCCGGTCGCGCTCGGCACCCAACCCGCCCGATCCCGCCGACGCACCGGTGGCCGTCGCCCACTCGCTCGCCCACGAGCCGCTCGGCCAGCCCATCGGGCCCTCGACGTCGAGGTCGAGCCCGTCGGGGCCGAGGACCTCGACGCCGGTGAGGTACACCTGCTCCTCGATGCGGGACGTCGCCAGTGGGAGCATGGCCAGCTCGGGGTTGGGTCGCCCCGTGGCCTGCTTGGCCAGCGCGCGGTAGGCCAGCGCCCGGACAGCGTCGGCCTCGACGCGGAGCCCGGCGAGCGTGTCCCGGAACACCCCGTCGTCGGCGAGCCCGCGTGACCGGCCGAGGTCGGCGAGCGACGCGAGGGCCCGCTGGGTGGCGAGCAGGCTGCCGATCCACCGCACCGAACGCATGCGGGCCCGCACCGACTGGAGCACGGGCCATCCTGCGTCGCTCTCGCCGACGATGGCATCACCGGTCACGGGCACCGCGTCGAACGACAGGGACCCCGCCTCGTCGTCGGGTCGGGTCACGCCGTCGAGGGTCAGGTCGACGGCGACGACCGCCGTGCCGTCCAGCCGCGAGGAATCGGCCACAGCGGCGCACAGGCATCGGTCGGCGTCCCGGCTGCCCGCCGGTGCCGGGACCGAGCCACGGAGCACGAGGGCCCCGTCGACCTCGTCGATCGTCAGGCCGACGGCGCCGGTCTCTCCGTCCCGGTCGCCGGCGGTCGCCCCCGGGTCGGGGACGTCGCCGACGGCGACGCACCAGCTCATGTCGCCGCGCAACGTGGCGGGCAGCCACTCGTCGACCTGGCGGCCGGACCCGTGGTCGGCCAGCGTCGGCGCGCACACGTCGAGGCCCTGCGGGTTGACCGTGCGGGGCACCCGGCGCCGGGACAGCTCCTCCAGATAGATCATCTGCTCGATCGCCGACGCGTCGCGGCCGCCGAGCTCGGGCGGCCAGCGCGGCACCAGCCACCCGGCGTCGAACAGCGTGCGCTGCCAGTCGCGCGCCCACTCGGGGATGTGGCCGGGCGAACGGGGCACGTCGGCAGCGCGGTCGGACGCCGGCTCGTTCTCGTCGAGCCAGGCGTCGAGCTCGGCACGGAACCGGGCGACGGCACGGCTGTCCGACAGGCGCACAGACGTGACGGTAGCTGCCGTGAGCGGCGAACGCGCGCATGTCGTGACCCGGCGTGCGGGCCTGTTCAGCGGTTCGACGCCCGCCCGTGTTCACCAGGACGAGCGCTCCCCCTCATGGCCGGGCCGTCGTCGGGCTCGGGCTCGACCATCGCGGTGGTGCGACGCGCCAGCGACCGAGCGATCTCCTCGCCCACCAGCGGCAGCATCGCCGGCGCCACGACGTGGGCCAGCTTCTCGACCACCGTCGCAGCGATGGCACGGGCGATCTCGTGATCGAGGTCGAGCCCGGCCACGGCCGCGACCACCTCGGCCGCCGCCGGCGACTCGTCGCGGACCGCCGGTCCACCCACCGCGTGCTCACCGACCTCGCCGTCCATCCGGCCCCCGCCGTCGACCACGACCTCGCCGTCCGCTGCGGGGTCCGTCTGGCCATGGCCCTCGATGACGCTTTCGACCGCTGGCACGGGCGCCGGCATGACCGTCGTTTCGGTACCGGCCTCAGCGCCCTCGGGCCCGGTGGCAGGCAGCTCGCCGTCGGACGGTGAGCCGCCCCCGGCCTCGACGCCTGGCGCACCCGGGTCCAGCCCCAGCACGTCGGGCAGGGGCCGGGCGTGCACGATGACCAGGCGGCTGGTGCAGCGGGTCAGGGCG
>JAFGPU010000321.1 GCA_016936035.1 Acidimicrobiales bacterium | reverse complement strand
GGCCGGTCCGCCAGGTGGTCCGCCAGGCGCTCGATCGTCTCCGACGCCGCGCCCTCGACCCCGGCGGCGTCGGCAACGGCCCTCGTCACATCGGTGTGCGTGGGCACCGGCGAGAGGTCGACGAACACGACACCGTCGGCGTAGTCGTCCTTCACACGGTCGGCGACCGCGACGGCGACGGTCGTCTTGCCGATGCCGCCCGACCCGGTGATCGTGACGAGCGGGGCGTCGCGGATGCGCACGGCGATGTCTGCGATGTCACCGTCACGACCGATGGGCACGTTGCGAAGATGGGGCAGTGCCCGCCGGGCGCGGGCCCCCTCGGCGCGCACCTCCGCGACGAACTGGTAACCACGGCCGTGAACGGTCTTGATGACCCGCTGGGCCTGCCCGTCGTCCCCGACCGCCCGGCGAGCGGCCTTGACCCGTGAGGTGAGCGCGGACTCCGACACGAAGCGGTCGCCCCAGATCTCGTCGAGCAGCTCGTCCTTCGGCACCACCCGGTCGTGGTTGACGATCAGGTGGCGCAGCAGTTCGAACACCTGGGGCTCGACGTGCACCGGTCCGGTGGGCCCGGAGAGCGTGAACAGCCTGTCGTCCAGCTGGTACTCCCCGAACCGGAAGCGCACCCGGTGATGGTCCCACATCACGCTCCGCGGTGCCTGGGCAGGACCCCGCTGGCGCTGGCGTGCTGGAGCCGGACCCGGTCCCGTGCGATCATCCGGACATGAGGCGCTCATGATCTTTGCCTTCGGTGACCAGGAGCTCGACACCGGCACCTTCGAGCTGCGGCGGGAGGGGACGCGCGTCGGCGTCGAGCCTCAGGTGTTCGACGTGCTCGCGCATCTCGTCACGCACCGTGAGCGCGTCGTGCCGAAGGAAGAGCTGCTCGACGAGATCTGGGGCGACCGCTTCGTGAGCGAGTCGGCGCTCACCAGCCGGATCAAGGCCGCCCGCCGGGTCGTGGGCGACGACGGCCACCGCCAAGCGGTCATCCGCACGGTCCACGGCCGCGGGTACCGGTTCGTGGCCTCCGTGGTCGAGCGGACCGGTGACGGCGAGACACCCGAGGAGGGCGCGGGCGAGGACCGGGGCCTGCCCAAGCCGCCGCGCACGCGGTACGCGCGGAGCGGGCGCTACTCCATCGCCTACCAGGTGGTGGGGACAGGTCCGGGCGACCTCGTCTTCATCCCGGGGTTCGTGTCGAACGTCGAGCTCCAATGGGAGTTCGAGCCCATGGCCTCGTTCTTCGGACGTCTCGCCCGCTGCTCGCGCTTGATCGTGTTCGACAAGCGCGGCACCGGGTTGTCCGACCGTGTGCCCCTCACCGAGATGCCGCCCCTCGAGGAGCGGATGGACGACGTGCGGGCGGTGATGGACGCTGCGGGAAGCGAGCGGGCCACCCTGTTCGGGATCTCCGAAGGCGGGCCGCTCGCCTTGCTGTTCGCGGCCACCTACCCCCAGCGGGTCGAGCGTCTGATCCTGTGCAACTCGTACGCCGACCGGTTCAGTGACGACATCCCGACGCTCGCGGCGAGGGCCCGCGAGACCTGGGGGACCGGCGGCGTCCTGGCCACCCTCGCGCCGAGCTGGACGGACCGCCGTGACCGTCGCTTCCTGTCGCGCTACGAACGCCACAGCGCGACGCCCGACGCCGCCGCCAACCTCGTCGGGCTGTGCGACCGGATCGACGTCCGCCCGATCCTGCCATCGATCAACACGCCGACCCTGGTCGTCCACCGCCGAGCCGATGCCATGATCCCACCGGCCAAGGGCGAAGCGCTCGCCGCGGGCATCCCGGGTGCCGAACTGGTCGTGCTGGAGGGTCGTGACCATCTGGTGTACGTCGACCAGGAGCCGGTTCTCGACGCCGTCGAGGAGTTCATCACCGGCACCAAGCCCACGGCGGCGGCCGATCGCGTCCTGACGACGGTGCTGTTCGTCGACGTGGTCGGCTCCACCGAGCTCGCCGAGCGCATGGGCGACGTCTCGTGGACGCGGATGCTCCGTCGCTTCTACGACCTGGCCCGTGACGATCTCGCCCGGTTTCGTGGTGGCGAGGTGGCCACCACCGGCGACGGGCTGCTCGCGACCTTCGACGGACCGGCTCGGGCGGTGCGCTGTGGGCAGTCCCTCCAGCGGTCGGTGTCGGATCTCGGCCTCACGCTTCGAGTCGGCGTCCACACCGCCGAGGTCGAGCGACTGGGGGACGACGTCGCCGGCGTCGGTGTGCACATCGGGGCACGCGTCGCCTCCTCAGCGGCGGCCGGCGAGGTCTGGGTCACCCGCACCGTCCGCGACCTGGTCGCCGGTTCCGGTCTGCAGTTCGAAGGCCGCGGCACCCACGAGCTCAAAGGCGTCAGCGAGCCGTGGGAGCTCTACGCCGCGGCCTGAGACCGGTGTGGGCTAGGCGGGCCGGGCGTAGGCGACGACGTTGTCCTCGTAGCTGCGGGTGTCGCTGTCGAACTCGCCGCCGCAGGTGACGAGCACGAGCCCGGGGTCGCCGTCGCGGGCGAAGATGTCGTCGGGGAGCGCGTCCTTGGGGTAGCGCACGACGTCGGTCACGACGAACGTCCGGGACTCGCCGCCCGCGAGGTCGACCGCGACGTCGGCGCCCACCGTGACGTCCGCCAGGTGCCGGAACACGCCGTCCTCGCCGTCGTAGGCGATGTGGGCGGCCAGCACGGCGGAGCCGTCGTCTCCCGGCCGGGGCCCGTAGCGATACCAGCCGACCTGCTCGGCGCCGGGGATCTCCATGTCGCCGTCGGGCTCCACACCGACGGGGACGACCGGGGCGGCCGACACGTCGAGGTCGTCGATGGTCAGCCCCGTCGGCGGTGGCAGGCCAGGGGACTCGGCGGGGAGGGCGGCCGCCGGGGGCAGCGACCGGGTGGTCCCGTCCAGGACGGCGTCCGGACCGCCGGCCGCCGCTGCGCCGGGCGCGGCCGGAGCCGGCTGCTCACGGGGAGCAGCCGGCTCGGCCCTGGTGTCGTCGAACGCCGAGCAGCCGGCACCGACGAGCACCGCCGCCGTGATCGCGAAGGCCCTGAGCGGATGCGATCGCCTCACAGCGGCCTCGTCGTCATCGGTTCCGGACGGCGGCCATCGCGTGGCGGCGACCGAGGCTGAGCGCCCCGCCCACCGCGACCAGGCCGGCAGCACCGATGATGAACGGCAGCGCGTTCGACGAGCCGGCGTCGACCGGGCTGTTGCCGGTCTGCACCGAGTCGGGCGCCGAGCCGAGGCCGTCGACGGTCTCGGTGAGGGTCTGGAGGGTGCCGTCGTCAAGCGACCCGACCGCGTACACGATCAGCGACGAGCCCTCGGTGACGGGCAGG
>JAFGPU010000320.1 GCA_016936035.1 Acidimicrobiales bacterium | reverse complement strand
GCCGCCGGGTGGCGCGCCCCTCGGGGCGGGGCGTGGGACCATCGGCGGATGGACGTCCCCGCCCCGAGCGCCGTGCCGACCGCCGACCTGGCCGGACGGGCCGGCGAGCTGATCCGGGCGCTGGCGGGGCCCGACGCGGTCATCCGACCTGACCAGCTCGCCGCGATCGAGGCCCTGGTGGTCGACCGCCGGCGGGCCCTGGTCGTGCAGCGCACGGGCTGGGGCAAGTCGGCCGTCTACTTCCTCGCCACGGCGCTGCTGCGCGAGCGGGGGGCCGGACCGACGCTCGTCGTGTCGCCCCTGCTGGCACTGATGCGCGACCAGATCGCCGCCGCCCGCCGGGCCGGCATCGTGGCCGAGACCGTCAACTCGGCCAACACGGACGACTGGGAGGCGATCCACGACCGGGTCGTGGCCGGCGACGTCGACCTGCTCGTGGTGTCGCCCGAGCGGCTCAACTCCCCCGGCTTCCGCGACGACGTGCTGCCCCGGCTCACCGCCGCGATCGGGCTGCTCGTCGTCGACGAAGCCCACTGCATCTCCGACTGGGGCCACGACTTCCGGCCCGACTACCGGCGCATCCGCGACGTCCTGGCCGGGTTGGGTGACGTGCCGGTGCTGGCGTGCACGGCCACGGCGAACGATCGCGTCGTGGCCGACGTGGCCGAGCAGCTCGGCACCGATCCCGTGGTGCAGCGCGGCGACCTCGACCGCCGGTCCTTGCACCTGTCGGTCGTCGAGCTGGCGCCGGCGGAGCGGCTCGCCTGGCTCGCCGCCCACCTCGACGACCTGCCGGGCTCGGGCATCGTCTACACGCTCACGGTCGCGGGCACCGAGCTCGTGGCCGGCTGGCTGCGGGCGGCCGGCCACGCCGTCGCCGCCTACTCGGGCGCGACCGACCCTGCCGAGCGCGAGCGCATCGAGCACGCCCTGCGCGCGAACGAGCTGCGGGCGGTCGTCGCCACCTCGGCCCTGGGCATGGGCTTCGACAAGGGCGACGTGGGCTTCGTGGTCCACATGGGCTCGCCGCCGTCGCCGATCGCCTACTACCAGCAGGTGGGCCGGGCAGGCCGGGCCGTCGAGCGGGCCGAGGTGGTGCTGCTGCCCGGCGCCGAGGACAGGGCCGTGTGGGACTGGTTCGACTCCACCGCGTTCCCGCCCGAGGGCCTGGTGCGACGGGTGCTCGACCAGGTGGCGGGGGCCGGCGGCGCGACGGTGGCCACCACCGCGCTCGAGCAGGCCGTCAACCTCGGCCGGGGCCGCCTGGAGGCGTTGCTGAAGGTGCTCGACGTCGACGGGGCGGTCGAGCGCGTGCGGGGCGGGTGGCGCGCCACCGGCCGCCCCTGGAGCTACGACGGCGAGCGCTACGCGCGGGTCGCCGCAGCGCGCCGTGCCGAACAGCAGGCGATGCTCGGCTACGTCGCCACGGCGGGATGCCGCATGCGGTACCTGCGCGCCCAGCTCGACGACCCCTTCGTCGACGGCGACTGCGGGCGCTGCGACAACTGCACGGGCGCGGCACCCCGGGCGGTGCCGACCGACGTCACAGCGGCGCGCGCCCACCTGCGGGCGCAGGACCACCCCCTCGCACCCCGCCGGCAGTGGCCCCGAGGCGTCGAGGTCGTCCGGGGCAACATCGCCGGCAGCGACCGCCTCGCCGAGGGACGGGCGCTGTCCAGCGACGGCGACGGCGGATGGTCGGGGCTGGTCGCCGACGTCCTCGGGGGCACCCGGCCCGTCGACGACGAGCTGCTCACCGGCGTGGCGGCGATGCTGAAGCGCTGGCCCTGGGAGGCGCGGCCGACCTGGGTCACCTGGGTGCCGTCGCGGTCCCGACCCGACACGATGCCCGAGATCGCCCGGCGTCTCGGCGCGCTGGGACGGCTCGAGGTGCTCGACGCGGTCACCCGGGTGGCGGTGGAGCGCCCGCCACAGGCCGACATGGGCAACTCGGCGCACCAGCTCGTCAACGTCTGGGATGCGTTCGCCGTCTCCGTCCCGCCCGGCGGGTGGCCGAGGGGCCCGGTGCTGCTGCTCGACGACGAGTGGCGGTCGGGCTGGACGATGACCGTGGTCGGCGCCCGCCTGCGCCAGGCGGGCGCGGGCCCGGTCCTGCCGGCGGTGCTCCGGCGCCGGTGACCTCACCCCGGCCGTACGGGCGTCAGCAACCGGCGGGCCGCGCGCCGCGAGCCGTCTCGTCGCCGGCGCCGCACGCGCACGCTGGCCGCATCGGCGAGCAGCCGGGCGCGGTGCTGCTCGGACAGGAAGGCGGTCGCCATGGGGTCCATCGGGGGCTCCTCTGATCGGGGGTTCGGTGGCGATGATGCGCCCGAGCAGGTTCTGCGCCATCCGTGATCGCCACCGATCGGCCACGGACGCGCCACTGATCCACCACGGATCGGTGCGCTGCAGCGCATTGGACGCGGGGATCGGCGGTCACGACCCGGCAGAATCTCCCTGTGGCTGATGCCGAGACGCTCACCGATGCCGGTGTCTCCGAGCGCGAGGCCGAAGTGCTCGCGCTCGTGGCCGAGCGGGCCACCAACGCCGAGATCGCCGCCCGCCTGTTCGTGTCGGTGCGCACGGTCGAGAGCCATGTCTCGTCCCTGCTGCGCAAGCTCCGCGTGTCCGATCGCCGGGCTCTCGCCCGGTTGGCCGACGAGTCCGCGCGCGCTGCGAGCCGGGGCGGCGCCGAGGCGGGCGCCGGGCCGGAAGCGCGCAGCGCTGCCGGCGACCGCCCCGACCGCGGTGACGACGACGAGGCGCATGCCGGCGCACCGGCGCGACCGGCCGGTGGGGCCCGGGCGCTGCCGGTGCCGCTCACGTCGTTCGTGGGCCGGGCCGCCGAGGTCGCCGGGCTCACCGCGGCCGTCGAGACGCACCGGCTCGTCACCGCCACGGGGCCGGGCGGGGTCGGCAAGACCCGCCTGGCCACCGCGGTGGCCGCCGCCCTGGCGTCGCGCCGGCGGGACGGCGCCTGGTTCGTCGACCTGATGCCGGTCACCGACGATGCGCTCATCGCCACCGCCGTCGCCAACACGCTGGGCCTCGGCGACGTGAAGGGGCGCGACGCGGAGGACGTCGTCATGTCGTACCTGGCCGACAGCGACGCTCTGGTCGTGCTCGACAACTGTGAGCACCTGGTGGCCGGCGCCGCGGTCTTCGTGGAACGGTTGCTCAGCCGGTGCCCGCAGGTGAGCGTGCTCGCCACCAGCCAGGCGCGCCTGATGCTGCCGTTCGAGTGGGTGGTGCCCGTCCCCGGCCTGTCGCTGCCGGACGGTGAGGGCGAAGGCGACGCCGTCGCGCTGTTCGTCGAGCGAGCCCGCCAGGCGGGCTCGACCGTCGGCACCGACGAGGAGCGCCGGCGCATCGGCGAGGTCTGCCGCCGCCTCGACGGCAGCGCGCTCGCCATCGAGCTGGCGGCCGCCCGCCTCCCCTCCCTCGGGCTCGACGGCATCGAACGCGGGCTGACCCAGCGTCTCGAGCTGCTGGCCGGTGGGCCGAGGGTCGACGAGCGGCACCAGTCGCTGCGCTCGACGATCGACTGGAGCTACGAGCTCCTCGACCCGGCGGACCAGATGCTGCTCCGGCGCCTCGCCCTCTTCGCCGGGGCGTTCACGGTCGATGCGGCGACGGCCGTGGCCCAGGACGACGGCGTCGACCGCACGGCGGTGGTCCAGGGGTTGGCCCGCCTGACCGAGCACAGCCTGCTCGTGGCCTCGCCCGGCCAGGCGACCCGGTATCGCATGCTCGACACCATCCGCCAGTACGGCATCGACAAGATGGCGGCGACGGCGCCGGCGGGCGACGGCCCGACGGGCACCGATGTCGAGGGCAGCAGCGAGCTCGCCGTCGTCGGCCGCCGGCACCTCGCCTGGAGCATCGACACGATGGCGGTGCTCGACGCCCGGGCCGACCTCCCGCTGGCGGCCACGCTGGAGCGGCCGGACGACCTGGCGTCGTGGCGCGCCGACTTCGATCACGCTGCGGACGACGCAAGGGCTGCGCTCAAGCGTGCGCTGCACGATCCCGACCTTCGCTCCGAGGCCCTCGCCCTGGCCACCCTGCTGGCCGACACCTCCTTCACCCGGGGCCTGCTGGTCGAGTGCCAACGCAGGTACGAGCAATCCGCCGAGGTCGCCGCCGACGAACGCACCGCCGCCGAGATGATGATGCGAGCGGGAGGTGCGGCGGCCGGCCGCCAGGTCGGCGCCGACACGCTGGTGCGGTGGCGCCGCGCCGCCGACATCGCAGTCGCTGCCGGCGACCTCGGCGTCGCCGCCTACGCGCTGGCGCGCTCGGCCGAGATGGTGCTCCGTGGTCCCGGCATCTTCGCCGAGAAGCCCTCGCGCGAGCTGTACGCCAGCCTCGCGGCCGAGGCCCGCG
>JAFGPU010000005.1 GCA_016936035.1 Acidimicrobiales bacterium | reverse complement strand
GAGGTGGTCGCCTCCCGCATCGAGGCCCGCTACCACGAGCAGGTGGCGGCCGGCTTCCTCGACGAGGTCCGCCGGCTGCTCGCCGACCCGCGCGGCCTGTCGCGCACGGCGCGCCAGGCCCTCGGCTACCGCGAGCTCGTCGGGCACCTCTCCGGCGAGGCCACGCTGGACGAGGCGGTCGACCTGGCGATCCGCCGCACCCGCCGCTTCGCCCGCCGGCAACGGTCGTGGTTCCGGCGCGACCCCCGCATCCGCTGGATCGATGCGCGCGACGACGCCTCGTCGGCCCTGCCGCGGCTCGTCGACGAGCTGGCCGCCGCCGACCGGCGCGAGGACGCACCGCGGGCCCCTGCGGCTCCGGGTGGCCCCACCGGCTGAGCCCGCGGTGTCACCGGGGACGGACGAATCCCGTGCCCGACCCGGCCGGCGGTGGGGCAGACTGGGGCCGACATGCGTCTGACCAAGCACCACGGGCTGGGCAACGACTTCCTGGTCCTGCTCGATCCCTCCGATTCCCATCCCGTGGACGCGGCGCTGGCCCGGTCGCTGTGCGACCGGCACACCGGCGTCGGTGCCGACGGCATCATGCGGGCCACCCCACCAGCGGCGGGGTCGACCGCGCAGGTCCGCATGGACCTGCTCAACGCGGATGGCTCGCGTGCCGAGATGAGCGGCAACGGCATCCGCTGCCTCGCCCAGGCGCTGGTGCTGGGGCACTGGCCCGACCTCACATCCGAGATCACCATCGACACCGACGCCGGGCCGCGGGTCGTCACCGTCCACCGGCAGGACGATCCGGTCACCCACAGCCTCTCGGTGGCCATGGGGCCCGCCCGGGTCGCGGGCGACGCGCCCGAATGGGCAGACGGTGCCGCGGCCCGTGCGGTGCTCGTCGACATGGGCAACCCCCACCTCGTCCTCGACCTGTCCGCTGCGGGCAGCGCCGCCGCCGACGAGGTCGACCTCGTCACGCTGGGCGAGACGGTCAACGCGAAGGTCGCCGGCGGAGCCAACGTCCACCTGGTCACCGCCACCGGTGACGGGGCCCTCGCCGTGCGCACCTACGAGCGCGGTGTCGGCCCCACGCAGGCCTGCGGCACCGGCGCGTGCGCCTCGGCGGCGGCGGCCCGCGCGTGGGGGCTGGTCGGTGACCGGGTCCCGGTCGACATGCCCGGCGGGCGCGCCGAGGTGCAGCTCGGCTCGTCGCCCGGCGACCAGGCCGTGCTCCGCGGCCCCGCCACCTTCGTCGCCGAGATCCAGCTCGGGGCATCGCCGTGGCACTGATCGAGCGCGCGTTCCGCGAGAAGATCGTGCTCGTCGGCGTCACCATCCCGCCGGAGACGGTCGAGGAGACCGAGAACTCGGTCGACGAGCTCGCTCTGCTGATCGACACGGCCGGCGCCGACGAGGTGGGCCGCATCTACCAACGCCGCCAGGCCCCCGACCCGCCGACCTACGTGGGCAAGGGCAAGGCCGAGGAGCTCCGCGAGGTCGCGGTGGCGACCGACTGCGACACGGTCGTGTTCGACAACGAGCTCACGCCCGCGCAGCAGTACAACCTCGAGAAGCTGCTCGGCCGCACCGCGATCGACCGCACGGCGGTGATCCTCGACATCTTCGCCCAGAACGCCCACAGCCAGGAGGGCAAGGCGCAGGTCGAGCTGGCCCAGCTCCGCTACCGCCTGCCCCGCCTGCGCCGGCGGGCGGGCGCGCTGTCGCAGCAGGCGGGCGGCATGTCCGCAGCCGGCGGCGCCCGCATCGGCACCCGGGGCCCGGGCGAGACCCAGCTCGAGGTCGACCGCCGCCGCATCGTGCGGCGCATCCACAAGCTCGAGGGCGACCTACGCGAGATCGAGCGCCATCGCGACACCCAGCGCAAGGCGCGCCGTCGCGGCCAGCTCGCCAAGGTGGTGATCGTCGGCTACACCAACGCCGGGAAGTCCACCCTCCTGAACCGCCTCACCGACGCGGGTGCGCTGGTCGAGGACCGCCTGTTCGCCACGCTCGACGCCACCACCCGGCGGCTGTCGCTGCCCGGCGGCGAGGACGTGCTGGTCACCGACACCGTCGGCTTCATCCGCAAGCTGCCCCACCAGCTGGTGCAGGCCTTCAAGTCGACGCTCGACGTGGCGGTCGACGCCGACCTGCTGGTGCACGTCGTCGACGCGAGCGCGCCCGATGTGCGGGGCAACATCCACGCGGTGCGCGACGTGCTCGCCGAGATCGGCGCCGACCGCGCCCCCGAGCTGCTCGCCTTCAACAAGTCCGACCTGGCCCCCGACGAAGCCCGCCGCCAGTGCGAGCTGCACGAGGGGTCGGTCGCCCTCAGTGCCACGACGGGCGAGGGCGTCGACCGGCTGCTCGCCACCATCGGCGACCGCCTCCGGTCGCTCACCACGGTCGTCGAGTTGCTCATCCCCTTCGAGCGCGGCGACCTCCTCGCCGCCGCCCACCGGGCCGGCGAGGTGCTCGCCGAGGCGCCGGGCGAGGGGGGCATGCGCGTCCGGGGGCGGTTCGACGACGCCGCCGTCGGCCGGTTCCGCGAGTACGTCGTCTAGACCGAGGTGTCCGTGAACGAGCCCCGCGGCTTCGAGCCGCCCCCGTACCCCTACGACCGACTCGACGACCTGCGCGCCGTGGCCGCCGGGCTGCCGGGCGGTGCCGTCGACCTGTCCATCGGTACTCCCTGCGACCCACCCCCCGACGCGGTCGTCGCCGCGCTCGGGTCGTCGGGTGCCGAGCGGGGGTACCCGGCCTCGGTGGGCACGCCCGCGTTCCGGGCGGCGGCCGCCGGCTGGCTCGAGCGCCGCTTCGGGGTCGAGGTCGACCCCCAGCACGTGGCCGCCTGCATGGGCACCAAGGAGCTGGTCGCCGGCGTGCCCCACTGGCTGCGGCTGCGCACCCCCGACCGCGACACCGTGCTGTACCCGCAGATCAGCTACCCGTCCTACGCCATGGGCGCCACCCTCGCCGGCTGCCGGGCGGTGCCGTACGCCGGCCTCGACGACATCAGCGCGCCGGACGCCGAGCGGGCGCTGTGCCTGTGGGTGAACTCGCCGGCCAACCCGACCGGGCGCCTCGACGATCTGGCGGCCGCGGCCGCGTGGGGCCGTGCCCGGGGCGTGCCCGTCCTGTCGGACGAGTGCTACATCGAGTTCACCTGGCAGGGAGCCGGACGCACCATCGTCGCCGACGGTCCCGACGGCGTCCTCGCGGTCCACTCGCTGTCGAAGCGGTCGAACCTGGCCGGCGTCCGTGCCGGCTTCTACACCGGCGACCCCGACCTGGTGCACTACCTCGCCGAGGTGCGCAAGCACGCCGGCTTCATGGTGCCCGGTCCGGTGCAGGCGGCGGCGGTGGTGGCCTTCGACGACGATCGCCACGTGGACGAGCAGCGCGACCGCTACCGCCACCGCCTCGACCTGTTGCGCGCCGCGCTGGCCGCGATCGGTGTCGACTGCCCCCTGCCCGCCGGCGCGTTCTACCTGTGGGCGCCCGCACCGGGCGGCGACGCCTGGGCACTGGCCCGGCGCCTCGCGGCGGAGGCCGGCGTCGTCGTGTCGCCGGGCGAGTTCTACGGACCGGCGGGCGCGGCGCACGTGCGCGTTGCCGCCGTGCAACCGGACGCCCGGCTCGACCTCGTGGCCCGCCGGTTGGGGGTCGCGGCGGGGGATTCCCCCCATGCCGGCCCGGCGGGACCAGGAGGAGATTGACGAGCATGCAACCGGGTCCCTACGCACCGGCGCCGCCGCCGGGCATCGACAAGCGGCTGATCCGCCCGCCGGCGTGGTGGTTCCTCGTGGCCGGGTTGATCGCCCTGGTGGGCGTCATCGTCGCCGTCGTCGTGTTCGTGCGGGGCATGGTCGCCTACACCGACCGCATCGACGACCTCGAGCGCACCTGGGTGCCCGGCACCCTGTCGGTCGAGCTGACCGAGACCGGCGGGTATTCGATCTACCACGAGTACCGGGGGGCCTATGACGGCTACAGGTTCGTGGACGAGCCCGAGGTCACCGTGACCGACCCGTCCGGCGATCCCGTCACCCTCGACCGCTACGACACGACGGTGACCTACGACAGCGGACCCTACGAGGGCGAGGGTCTTCACACGTTCCAGGTCGACGAGCCGGGCACCTACGAGTTCGTCGCGTCGGGCGGCGAGCCGACCAGCCGCATCGCCGTGGGCCGTGGCATCGGCACGGGCCTGGTCACCGCCATCGTCGCCAGCCTGGCCATCGGCCTCGTCACCGTCCTCGGCGCGACCGCTCTGGCCATCGTCGTCGGTGTCAAGCGCGGGCGCAGCCGCCGGGCCCAGCTGCCCCCGCCGTCCTACGGTGGCTGGGGCGGCCCGGCGCCCGGGTGGGGTGGCCAACCGCCGTCCGGCTGGGGTGCACCGGCGCCACCCACCGGGTGGGGCGCGCCGCCGCCGCCCGCCGGGTGGGGCGCGCCGCCGTCGCCGCCCGCCGCGCCGGACGGTCCCGGAACGACCGGCATCCCCTCGCACCCGGGCGCGCCCGGGGCGCCGCAACACGCCCCGCCCGCCCCGGGCACCTCGTTCGCGCTGCGCAGCGCCCCGCCGGGGCGACCCCCGGGGTCGGCGGCCGTCGACCCGCCGTCCCTGCGGGCCCCGCTCGACTGGTCCCGGGGCGACAGGCCGCTGCCCTGGTCGCACGGTCGGGGCTGAGGCGAGCGGCGGCCACCGGCCTGTCGCCGCCGGGGGCCGCGACGCTCAGACGTCCCACGTGCGGTGTGTCAAGCGGCGAACGCGTGGCGGTGGGCGGTGGTTGGTCGTTCTGGCGTCTCTCACCGGTTGATGTGCTGGTGGCCTCAAGGGGTGAGCGCGACATCTTCGTGAGGAAGGTGTCAACGATGGGACGTGTGGGGAG
>JAFGPU010000319.1 GCA_016936035.1 Acidimicrobiales bacterium | reverse complement strand
GCGGGCCACCGCCCCCTCGCGTGGCGGGCGCCCAACGGCTACCCCGACGTCCACGCCGCCTGGCGCTCGGCGGGCGGGGTCGTCGAGACGTGGAACACCCACCGCATGCTGGTCGGCGACTGGAAGGACGGCCTGACGCGCCCCGACCCCGCCGAACTGATGGCGGGCCGTTCCGCCTCGACCGTCGGCGACTACGTCGAGGGCCTGTGCCATCGGCTGTGCTTCCAGGGGTTCCGCGCGGACCATCGCGACGCCCTGGTGGCGTTCCTCGGCGGCGACCCGGCGGCACCGCTGTCGCCGTCGCTCGATGACCGGGCCGCCGTTGCGGCCATCGCGGTCGTCCTCGACTCGCCCTACTTCGCGCTCCGGTGAGGTGCACCGCCCATGACCGACCGCTCCTCTGACCTTCCCGCCGGGAACCGGCCCCTCACCCGCCGGCGGTTCCTCGCCCGCGCCGGGACCGCCGGAGCGGTCGCCGCAGGGACAGCACTCGCGCCGGCCCGAGTCGCCTTCGGCGCCCAGGCGAACGCGGGCACGCTCGTCGTGGTGTTCCTACGAGGCGGGATGGACGGCCTCTCGGTCGTCGTGCCGGCCGACGACCCTCACCTGGCGGCGGCCCGGCCCCGCATCGCGGTCCCGGGCGGGGCGCTCCTGCCGCTCGACCGCGGCTTCGGCCTCCACCCTGCGCTCGCTCCCCTCCACGACCTGTGGGGGCGCGGGCTCTTCACCGCGGTGCCCGCAGTGTCGATGCCCGACATCTCACGCAGTCACTTCCAGGCCCAGGACTGCCTCGAGCGAGGGGGTGCATCCACCGGCGCCGCCGAGGGGTGGCTCGATCGGGTGCTCGACTCGACCAGCCCGGGCTCCGCCTTCCGTGCGCTGACCGTGGGCACCACGGTGTCGCGGGCGCTGGCCGGCGACCAGGGCGCCCTGGCCCTGCGCTCGGTGGACGCGTTCACCCTGCACGCCGGTGACGGCATGCAGGCCCGCACGACGCAGGCGCTCACCGCCCTCTACTCCGGGATCGACCACCCCCTCGAGGCCACCGTCCGAGCCACGATGGACGGGTTGCGCACCGCCACGCTGGTGAGCGCCCTCGACGCCGAGCCGGCCGCCGGCTATCCCGAGGCCGATCTCGGCGCCCAGCTCGCCGAGGTCGCCCGCCTCGTCAAGCTCGATGTCGGGCTGCAGGTGGCGTGCATCGACGTGGGGGGATGGGACATGCACACGAACCTGGGGACGGTCGACGGTGGGTCGATGACGAGCGCGCTGACCACGCTCGGAGCGGCGCTCGGTGCGTTCGCCGACGACCTCGGCGACAGGCTCGACGACGTCACCGTGGTGGCCGTGACCGAGTTCGGGCGGCGGGTCGAGCAGAACGCGAACGCCGGCACCGACCACGGCCACGGCGCCACGGTGCTCCTCGTGGGCGGAGGCCTGGCCGGTGGCACGGTGCACGGCGCCTGGCACGGCCTGGCGCCCGATCAGCTCGACCACGGCGACGTTCCGGGGTGGAACGACTACCGGGACGTCCTCGGCGAGGTCGTGTCCACTCGCCTCGGCGTGGGAGCGGACGCGCTCCGCACCGTCTTCCCGGGGCACCGGGTGCAGCCCCTGGGCATCATGCGCTGAGGTGCGGCGCGGGCGCGAGCGGCGCCGCTCCGGGGGGAATGCGTGGCATCCCCCCAGCCGTTACGTAGCATGGACCAGTTGCCTAGGAGTGAGGACAACCGTTTGGCAAAGACGAAAGACGACGCATTCATCCTCGAAGGACGGACCGAGGAGGCCCTCAAGGGAGGGCACTTCCGCATCTGTCTCGACAACGGCCACACCGTACTGGGCCACCTGAGCGGGAAGATGCGGAAGAACCGCATCCGCATCCTGCCGGGCGATCGCGTCCAGGTCGAGGTGTCCGCGTACGACCTCAGCCGAGGTCGGATCACCTACCGGTACAAGTAGCGGGCCGTCGCGTCCGGTACATTGTTCCCGAGCTGGTCGCGCGGATCGGCTCGATACTGAAGAGAGAGAAACTTGGCTACAGGAACTGTGAAGTTCTTCAACGCAGAGAAGGGCTTCGGCTTCATCTCTCGTGAAGATGGCGACGACGTGTTCGTGCACTTCTCGAACATCCAGGGTGAGGGCTACAAGACCCTCAACGAAGGCCAGACGGTCGAGTTCGACATCGGACCGGGCCGGAAGGGCGACGAAGCTCAGAACGTCCGGGTGGTCTGAACCACAGCCTGCTCCGCAGGCGACGTTGTCGAACCGCCGGCCTGTGCCGGCGGTTCGTCATTTCCGGGCACGGCTCCGACCACGGCCCGCCGGCGTCGTCCGGCCCGGTTCCTCCACGATCAGCTTCGCCGGCGGACCACCGAGGAACCGGCCCACGGCGGCAGCCTCCCGGGCCAGCGCGCCCTCGTGGCCGGACAGGTCGTCGAACGGCACCACCCGCACCTCGGATGCGGTGCCCCGAGTGGTGAGGCGCCAGGTGCCCGCGACGGACCCGTCCACGAGCACGACGGGCCGCACCATGCCGCCCCCGGCGTTGACGTCGCGCACGTGGTCTGCCGGCACGTGCAGCGTGCGGGCCGCGTAGCTGAGCAGCAGGGCGTCGAACGCGCCGAGCAGCCGGCATCCCGCCGGCCACCCGGCCGCCGTCCGCAGAGCCGGCTCGCTGCCCGCCAGCACCCGGCAACCGGGAGCCGCGTCGCCCGCCGGGGCGACCTCGTCGCCCAATGCGCGCCACGCCCGCCGGGCCGCACCCAGCGGCAGGCCGGACCATGCCGCCAGGTCCTGGGGGGTCGTCGGTCCGCAGGCAGTGAGGTGACGGCGCGCGAGTCGGGTGACCACCTCGTCGCGATCGACCTCGGCGCCGCGCGGCACGACGTCGTCGAGCAACACGTACCGCTCGTCCCGCCCCCGGTCGCCGGGCACGACGCACAGGACGCCCTCGAGCGCCGCCCGCCGGATGACGTGGATGGTCGCCTGGCCGTCCGTATCGATGCCGAGCGGCGC
>JAFGPU010000318.1 GCA_016936035.1 Acidimicrobiales bacterium | reverse complement strand
TCGACGCCCCAGTCGAGCATCTTCTCGGCGTGGCGGCGGGCGCCGACGGTGGGCATGACGAGGATGCCGGCGTCGTGGAGCTGGCCGATGGCGTCCTTGTGGGGGGCGCCGGCGAAGCTGACCAGCCGCACCCCTTCCTGCACGCACAGCCGGATGCGGTCGTCGAGGTCGGGCTGGTCGGCGCGGAGGTTGACCCCGAACGGGGCGCCGGTGCGGGCCTTGACGGTGGCGACGGCCTCGGCGAGCTGGTCGCCGGTCATGGTGACCGCCGCGAGGATGCCGAACCCGCCGGCCGCCGAGGTGGCGGCCGTCAGTGACGCTCCGGACACCCAGCCCATGCCCGTCTGAACGACGGGCAGGCGGCACCCGACCAGCGTGCAGAACCGGGTGTGCAGAGCCGGGTGGACCCCCGAATCTGACGGTGCGTCAGACATGGGGCCACCCTACGGCAGCGCCCCAGCGGTCGCCAGGCCGGTGGCCGTCACCCGCGCCGGCCCCCGCGCGCGGCGCCGAGCCCCCGCACCCGGTCGACCAGCACCTCGAGGCGGAACAGCGGGGCGAAGGCGATGCCGGTGAGCGGGTAGGCGAACACGATCGCCATCAGCACGAGCACGCCCAGGTGGAACAGCCACGCGGCCGCCACCCAGGCGGTGCGCCACCGGCCCCCGAGCAGGGCCACCCAGGCCCCGAGCTCGACGGCGAGCGTGAGCACCGCGAGGGGGGCGAACACCCAGGCGTGCTCGACCAGGCCCGTCCCGACCGGCGAGTAGGCGTCGCCGAGCAGCGCCTTGCGCACGTTGTCGAAGGCGACCAGGTTCCGCAGCGCCTCGCCGTCCGCCCACCCCGCCCCGGCGAGCCGCAGCTTGGCGATGCCGGTGACCAGGTAGGTCAGCACCACCACCACCCCGGCGAGGCGCACCGGCCAGCCGTAGCGGGGGCCGGGCGCAGGCGCGGGCTCGGCCTGCACCGCGCCAGAGGCGCGGCGCCGCAGCACCAGTGCGTCGGCCGCGCCCGGTGCCAGCGCCAGGATCACCAGGTGCAGCACCATCAGGTTCTCGGTGTGGAACACCTGGCCCCACGAGCTGTCGAGGGAGGCGAGCACCAGCACGGCCGCCGCGCACAGCGGTCCGGTCAGGCGGAATCCGCGTCCCGCGACGAGGAGCAGCCCGAGCAGCGGCGCAGCGACGGCGACGGCGACCACCCCGGCGTCGGGCGGCGGCGAGCTCAGCGGCGCGAGCACGCCCACGGGGTCCCAGCGGTCCGCCACCTGGTCGGCGTGCGCCAGGTGCGCCGGCAGCCGCACGATCGCCCACACGGTGGCGTACCCGCCCACCAGGATGCGCAGCGCTGCGAGCCGGGCGGCCGGCGCGGGCGCGAGCAGCCACGCCACCGGATCCCGCGCCGCCGCACCCCGGTTGGTGGCCGGCCTCGGGGCCGTCGCCGATCCGGGGACCGTCACCCGCCGGCCTCGCACTCGGCCACCGTCCGCCGCTCGAGCGGTGCCCGGTCGCCTGCCGCCCAGGCGACGACGTCGTGGCGCTCGACCACGACCGCCACGGTGGCCGTGGCGTCAAGCCGGTCGGCCACGCGGCCGCACAGGCGCCGAGCCGCGGGCGGCCCTGCCGCCACCGCCCGCCGGACGGTCACCCCGGCCTGGACGACCTGGTCGGTGCCGGCGATCGTCTCGGGCGACAGGCGCTCGACCTCGCCGTCCGGCAGCACGGCGACGACGGTCGGCATCTCGACGACACGGTCGCCGGACCCGGTGAACATCGGGTAGGTCGACAGCGGAAAGCCGTCGGGTGCGCCGGTCGACAGCAGCATCCGCACGCCGGGCGCCGCGACAGCGGCCACCACCACCGCCGACACCAGCAGCGCCCACCAGCGTTCGCGTCGGTCCACTGCGCCCCGAGCGTAGAGGCGTGGGCGCGCCACCGGTGCCCACCGGCGGGTTCGCTAGCGTCCCGTCCCGTGCGCGTTCGCCGGGTGGCCGCCGTCATCTTCGCGTGGGTCGCCGTCGTCGGCCTGGCCCGCGGGGTCGTGGCGCTCCCCGAGCGCTGCCCGGACGTGACGGCGGCGCAGGCGCGGGCCGCGGCCCACGAGGCCGTCGGCTGGTTCGGCCGCAACCAGCAGTTCGACGGGCGCTGGGTCTACCGCTACGACCGGCGGGCCGACGAGGTCGACCGCCGCTCGCACGTCGTGCGGCAGGCCGGCATCACCCTGTCGCTGTACCAGGCGCACGCCGCCGGCATCGACGGCGCCCTCGAGCCGGCCGACGCCGGGGTCGACTGGCTGCTCGGCGAGCTGGTGCACGACGACGACTGGTCGGCGGTGCGGCGCGGTGACCTGGCGCCCACGGGCGGCAGTGCCCTGCTGGTGGCAGCGCTGGCGACCCGGTACCAGACCGAGGGCGCCGGCCGGTACGACGACGAGATGCGGGCGCTGGGGCGGTTCCTGGTGGCGATGACCGAGCCGTCGGGAGCGGTGGCGGCCAACTGGGACATCGACGCCCGCCGCCCCGTGCCCGACGACTACTCGCCGTTCTTCACCGGCGAGACGTACTTCGCGCTCGCCCTGCTCGCCACCGTCGACCCGGGCGGCGGCTGGGCGTCGACCGCCGAGCGCATCGGCGCCTACCTCCCCGAGCGCGACGACGCCGAGGACCGCTTCCCCCCGATCTCCGACCACTGGGGCGCGTACGGCCTGGCCCAGATGGCCGTCGACGCCGGCCGGGCGCTCGGCGACGACGAGCGTGCCTACGCGCGCCGTCTCGCCGGCATCTTCAGCATCGAGGTGCGGTTCGAGTCGCAGCGCACCGGGTCGGGGCTCAACCTGCACCTGCTGCGCGGCCCCCAGGTGCTCGGCGCCGGGCTGGGCACGATCGGCGAGGGCCTGGGCTCGCTGTGGCGGGTGGCGGACACGGGCGACGCCCTCGACGACGAGCGGGCCGCCATCGCCGAGCGGTTGCGGTGCGTGGCGGGCATGCTCGCCGACCGTCAGGTGAGCGCTGCCGAGGCCGAGGCGGCCGGCCGGCCCGGGCTGGCCCGGGGCGCCTGGTTCCACGACGACGTCACCCAGATGGACGACCAGCAGCACTCGCTGTCGGCGCTGCTGCTGGCCAATCCGGTGCTGACCGGCGAGGCGACCACGGGGGCCCGCTCGACCGACGGCGTGTCCGTGGGCCGCGGCGTGTGGTTGCTCGTGCTGACGCTGGCGGCGGTCAACCCGCCGCGGGTGCGACGGCTGGCCGGCCGGCTGCCGTCGCGCACCGTCGCGGTCGGGACGGTGGGGTCGGGGATGGTCGTGCTGCTGGCCGCGCTCGTCGCCGGACCCCTGCTGCGGGCGGCTGACATCAGCCCGTCGACCGTCCTGGTCTCCGCCGGGCTGGTCGTGGTGCTGGTGGCCATCGTCGATGCGCTGAACCGCCGCCCCGGGCCGGTGCCGTCCGCCGGGCCGGGCGGCGGCGCGCTCGTGCCCCTGGCGGTGCCGGCGCTCGTGCGCCCGTCGGTGGTGCACCTGGCCGTTGCCGCCTCGGCCGCCGGCGGCGTGGCGGTGGGCGCCCTCGTCGCCACCGGTGTCGTGCTCGCCGGGCTCTCGCTGCTGCTCCCGACGCCCGAGGTGGTGGGCGACACGACGCGCGGCGACGCGCTCGCCACGGTTGCGACCTGGGTGGTCGTCGCGATCGCCGTCCTCGGTGGTGTCGATGTGGCCGCCCACGGGGTCTTCTCGGTCTGAGGCCGTTCGTCCCGGGCGCGCGGGGCCATCGTCGGTGTGAGTCCGTGACCTGAGGGAAGCGGTCGGTCACACGACGAGAGGAGATGGGCTCATGAGGGGATCAGGCCTGGCGAAGACGGTGGTCGCCGCCGCCGCAGGAGCGGCGACCGCCTACCTGTTCGATCCCGCCCGCGGGCGCCGGCGCCGCAGCGAGCTCCGGGACCGGGGCAGGGCGATGGTGCGACGCGAGATGCGCGCGGTCGAGCGGCAGGCCCACTACGAGCGGGGCCGCGCCGAGGGGATGGCCCACCGGCTGCGCTCGGGCCCGCCGCACGCGCCCGAGGACGACATGACGCTGGTCGACAAGATCCGCAGCGAGGTGCTCGGCCGGATCGTGGCCGGCCCGCACCTCACGATCGACGCCTGCGAGGGCGTCGTCACGCTGCGCGGGCAGGTCGCCGACCGCGACCGGGCGCTGGACATCGAGCGCCGGGTCCGGGCGGTGCCGGGGGTGGTCGACGTCGTGAACCTGCTGCACATCCCGGGCATGCCCGCCCCCAACAAGGTCGACGCGCTGCGGGCCGACGGGCACCACCACGCCGGCCACGGCGCGCGGGGCCACCACTAGGGCGCCCCATGCCGGTTCGGGGGCGGCGCTACCGGTCGGGCACCTCGCGCTCGCGGGCGCCCTCGGGGTCGATGACCTCGCGGATGAGTTCGAGCTCGGTCGCGGTCGGCAGGCGCGAGGTCGGCACGTCGTCCGGAACCACCAGGTCGAACCCGGTGGCGGCGACGACGTCGTCGACCGCCACGCCGGGGTGGACCGAACGCAGCCGCATCCGGTGGTCGGGCGTCTCGAAGTCGAGCACGGCCAGGTCGGTCACGACCCGGCGGATCTCGACGAACCGCCCGCCCGCGCCCAGGGCCGCCGCCCGGTCCCAGCCGATGCCGGTGACGGTGTCGACCGCGGGCACGAGCACCTTGGGGCTCTGGCTGGGCACCCAGTAGCTGGTGGTGTCGTTGACGGTGTTGCCGGGCGCGCCCCGGTAGCCGAGCAGCTGCACCTTGGGCTTGGCGTAGTCGCCGATGGCGGCCAGGTTCTGGTTGCCGTAGCGGTCGATCTGGGTGGCGCCCATCACCACGTGCCGCCGACCCGACCACACCCAGTCGAACATCGACCGGTAGGGGTTCCAGTACTCGTAGACGCGGTCCTCGGGGGCCACGAGCGCCCGGTCGTTGGCGATGAGGGCGGCCTCGCCGTCGGTCATGCACAGGTCGGGCTCGAAGGTGGCGCGGGCCAGCCGCCCGCCGATCATGGGGATGGTGCCGATGGGGTTGGCCAGGATCTCGCCGTCGCCCCGGAAGCACTCGGCCACCGCCACCACGCACACC
>JAFGPU010000317.1 GCA_016936035.1 Acidimicrobiales bacterium | reverse complement strand
GCGGCCCCGTGCCGGCGTCCCGGCTGGCGCACGGCTGGCACCCAGGGAGCGCCCAGCCAACTCTCAGGAAGTCCCGCCACCCTCTCGGAGACGACGCGTCACCAGCGGTACCGTCAGGCCGAGGAGCCCATGAGCGACATCCTTCCCCCGACCAACGGGCGCACCCCGGAAGCCCGCCTGCTCGTCGTCGACGACGAGCCCAACATCGTCGAGCTGCTGTCGACCAGCCTGCGCTTCGCCGGCTTCGCCGTGGCGACCGCCATGACGGGCGCCGACGCCGTGAAGTCGGTGGAGCGCCACCGACCCGACCTGGTCCTGCTCGACGTCATGCTGCCCGACGTCGACGGCTTCGTCGTCCTCCGCCGACTCCGAGAGGGGCGCGATCACCTCCCCGTCCTGTTCCTGACCGCGCGCGACGCCAACGACGACAAGGTGACGGGCCTCACCCTGGGCGGCGACGACTACGTCACCAAGCCGTTCAGCCTCGAGGAGGTCGTCGCCCGCATCCGCGCCGTGCTGCGCCGCACCCGGGGCGACACCGGGGACCGCCCGGACCGCCTGACCGTCGCCGACCTCCGCCTCGACGACGAGAGCCACGAGGTGTGGCGAGGCGACCGTGAGGTCCAGCTCTCCCCCACCGAGTACAACCTGCTGCGGTACCTGATGGTCAACGCGGGGCGGGTGCTGTCGAAGTCCCAGATCCTCGATCACGTGTGGAGCTACGACTTCGACGGCGACGCGAACATCGTCGAGTCGTACGTGTCGTACCTGCGCCGCAAGCTCGACGACGGCGAGGAACCGCTCATCCACACGGTGCGGGGCGTCGGCTACGTGCTGCGGGCGCCCCGCGAGCGGGGGTGAGCGCGGTGATCACGTGATCGGGGCCTGGCGCCGCACTCCTCTGTGGCTGCGGCTCATCTCGGCCATGCTGGCGCTCGCCGCCCTGGGCCTGAGCCTCACCGGGGTGTTCGGCGTGCGTCTGCTGCGTGGCTACCTGATCGACCAGGTCGACGAGGAGCTCGCGGCGGCGGTCGCCCTGGTGAGCGGCAAGGACGTTGCCGGGTCGCAACCGCAGACCACCACGGTCCCCAGCCAGTTCCACGTGACCGTCCTCGACCGCCGGGGCGACACCGTCTGGGCCGCACCGTCCGCCCTCGCCGAGTCGGTGCCCGACCTGCCCCACCTCACCCCCGGCGAGTCGGTGCGCCGGGCAGGCGACCCGTTCACCGTGTCCGCGGTGCGGGGACACGACTCGTGGCGTGCGGTCGCGCTTCCGGTCGCCGACGGTTCGGGCTCGCTGGTCATGGCCACCAGCCTCGACGAGGTCGACGCCACTGTGGACCGCCTCGTGCGCATCGACCTGCTGGTCGGACTCGCGGTGCTCGGCGGGCTTGCCGTGGTCGGAACCTCGATGGTGCGCACCGCCCTGCGCCCGCTGTCCGAGATCGAGCTCACCGCCGCCGCCATCGGGCGGGGCGACCTGGCACGCCGTGTCCCCGACCACCACCCCGGCACCGAGATGGGCCGCCTCAGCCGCGCGCTCAACGCCATGCTCGAGCAGATCGAGCGAGCGTTCCAGGCCCGGGCGTCCTCCGAGGCGCGAGCGCGGGGGTCCGAGGAGCGCATGCGGCGCTTCGTGGCCGACGCCAGCCACGAGCTGCGCACGCCGCTGACATCGATCCGTGGGTTCGCCGAGCTGCACCGCCAGGGGGCGGTGACCGACCCGACCGAGGTCGCCCACCTGGTGGCCCGCATCGAGGACGAGGCCAAGCGCATGGGCCTGCTCGTCGACGACCTGCTGCTGCTCGCCCGCCTCGACCAGCAGCGCCCGCTGCAGCTCGCTCCGGTCGACGTGGCCGAGGTGGCCCGCTCGGCGGTGACAGCCGCCCGGGCCACCGCCCCCGACCGCGACGTCGCGCTCGTGATCGACGGCCGGCCGGACACCGATCGCGACGCCCTCGGTCCCGCGACGCCCGGGGGGCCGCGCGCCGAGCTGACCGTCGCCGGCGACGAGCCCCGGCTGCACCAGGTGCTCGCCAACCTGCTCGACAACGCCCTCGCCTACTCCCCCGCCGACAGCCCGGTGACCGTGGCGGTGCGCGCCGCGGAGCAGGACGGTCAGCGCCTCGTGGCGCTGGAGGTCGCCGATCGGGGTCCGGGCCTGACGCCGGAGCAGTCGGCCCGCGTGTTCGAGCGGTTCTACCGCGTCGACGCGGCCCGCAGCCGGGCCCGCGGTGGCACGGGCCTGGGACTGTCGATCGTCGCCGCCATCGCCGAGGCGCACGGGGGCCGGGTCGAGGTGGACTCCTCGCCGGGTGAGGGTTCGACGTTCCGGGTGCTCGTGCCGGCGACCGACGCCGACCGGCGCTCGCCCCGCCCGGGGGCGGATGAACGACCGTCGGCGTGACGCGGTCGTCGCGAGAGAACCGGGCAGCGTGCCATCGGTGGAAAATGCACTTCTGCAAAGTTGCACACACTGCATCTTTAGCTAGGCTCCCGGAGACCGCTGCGCCAGACCCGGCGCGCCCCTCCCCGAGGTCGGTTCATGGATGCACACGCCCCCTCCGCCGCCCTGTCGCACAGGCAGGTGCTGGTCGTCTTCTCCGGGATCATGCTCGGCATGCTTCTGGCCGCGATCGACCAGACGATCGTCGCCACGGCGCTGCCCACGATCGTCGGCGACCTCGGCGGCCTCGACCACCTGTCGTGGGTCGTCACCGCGTACCTGCTGGCCGAGACGGTCTCGACCCCGCTGTTCGGCAAGCTCGGCGACCTCTACGGTCGCAAGCGCCTCTTCCAGGTGGCCATCTGCATCTTCGTGTTGGGCAGCGTCCTGTCGGGCGTCGCCACGTCGATGGGCCAGCTCATCGCCTTCCGCGCCGTGCAGGGCGTGGGAGCGGGCGGCCTCATCGTGCTGGCGATGGCCCTCATCGCCGATGTGGTCAGCCCCCGCGAGCGCGGCCGCTACCAGGGCTACTTCGGCGCCGTCTTCGGCGTGGCCAGCGTGGCGGGACCGTTGCTCGGCGGCTTCCTCACCGACCACCTGTCGTGGCGCTGGGTCTTCTACGTCAACGTGCCCCTCGGCATCCTCGCGCTGTTCGTCACCAGCGCGGTCCTCCCCCGGACGGTCCGTCGACGCCAGGTGCGCATCGACTGGGTCGGCACCGCCCTGCTGTCGGCCGCCATCGTGTGCCTCGTGCTGCTCACGACCTGGGGCGGTACCGAGTACGACTGGGGATCGCCCGTCATCCGTGGCCTCGGCGTCGCCGCCGTCGTGCTGGCGCTGGGCTTCGTGGTGGTCGAGCGGCGGGTGGCCGAGCCCGCCATGCCGCTGCGCCTGTTCCGCCTCCGCACCTTCACCACCGCCGCCGCGGTCAGCTTCATCGTCGGTGTCGCCATGTTCGGCGCCATCACCTACCTGCCCACCTTCCTCCAGGTGGCGAACGGGGCTTCGGCCAGCAACTCGGGGCTCCTCCTGGTCCCGGTCATGGGTGGGATGCTCGTCGCCTCCATCACCGCCGGGCAGATCATCACCCGCACCGGCCGCTACCGGCGCTTCCCCATCGCCGGCATGGCCGTCACCAGCATGGCGATGCTGCTGCTGTCGACCCTCGACACCGGTTCGAGCCGCTGGGAGTCGGGCGCCTACATGGCCCTCCTCGGTGCCGGCATCGGCATGGTCATGCAGATCCTGGTCCTGGCCGTGCAGAACGAAGCCCCGGTCGAGGACCTCGGCGTCGCCACCTCGACCATCACGTTCTTCCGGGCCGTGGGCGGCTCGGTGGGCGTGGCCCTCTTCGGCGCCCTGTTCAGCGCCCGCCTGACCGACCTGCTCGGCGCCGCTCCCACCGGCATGACCCCCGAGCAGATCCGCGCGCTGCCGGCAGACGAGGCGGCTCTGCTCGCGGGCGCCTTCGCCGACGCCATCACCATGGTGTTCCGCTACGCCGTCCCCCTGCTCGTCGTCGGCTTCCTCCTCACCTGGTTGCTCCGGGAGACGGCCCTGCGGACGACGTCGGCATCGGCCCGCGCCGAGGCGGAGGCGTCGTCCACGGTGCCCGTCGAGGCCTCGATCCCCGAGGACACCATGGCGGCTGTCAGCGACCCCGCGATCGTGGTGGACTACGGGGAGGCACCGGTCGGGCGCGACCGCGACAACGGGGCGCCTCAATCCGGCGACGCGTCGCCGGCCGAGGCGGTGGGCAGGGCGAACGGGGGCGAACGATGAGCGAAGGACGGCGCGAGCGCAAGAAGGCGGAGACACGGCGGGCGCTGTCGTCCGCCGCGTTGCGGCTGGCGGAGCAGCTCGGCCCCGACGGCGTCACCGTCGAGGCGATCGCCGACGCGGCGGACGTGTCGGCCCGAACGTTCTTCAACTACTTCGCCTCGAAGGACGACGCCATCGCCGGTGTCGCGCCCTCCGAGGCGTCGGAGCTGCTCACCGACCTCCTGGACCGCCCGGCGGACGAGTCGCCCCTCGAGGCGCTGCGGGGCATGGCCGTCGCGGCGGCCACCCGCCTCGAGCCGACCGCCGACGAGCTGTGGGCACGCCACCGCCTCACCCAGCGGCACCCCTCGCTGGCGGCCAGGCGCGCCGCCCGGTTCACCGAGGTGGAACGCGAGCTGGCGGGCGAGATCGCCCGGCGGACCGGACTGGACCCCGACCTCGACCCCTACCCGGCGCTGGTGGTCGCCGCCGCCGTGGGCGCCCTCAAGGTCAGCCTGTCCGTCTGGCAGGAGCGCGGCCGCCCCGGGCCGCTGGTCGAGGTCGTCGACGACGCATTCGCTCAACTGGCGGCCGGGTTCGACCTGCCGGTGCCGGTGTCGACCGCCCGCCACTGACAACTTATCGACGTGGGGGTCAATGTATGCCCCCTTCTGCGGGCGTTCGTCTACACTGTGCGTGCCCGGCGGTGGGAACGGGGAGCCCAGGACCTCGAATCCCACCGCCGTTGCGCGCCCGCCCCCACCTCGCTCGCCGTGCCCACGCCCGCGGTGCCTCCCGCTCGCCGGGTCTAGGCCCGCCGTGCCGCTGCTCGCCGGGTCGACGCCCGCGGTGCCCGGCGTGCGAGCACCCGGTACGCGTTCGAGGCGCCGAGCACCGGCACCAGCGGCGCCATCAGGTGATCGAGGGCCAGCCCCAGTCCGATCACCGGCATCCCGGCGCTGAACCCGACGCTGCGGCGCAGGTCCGACCATCGAGAGGGCGCCGGCCGCCACGGCACGTCCGACGGCGGCCCGAGGCGGTTGGCCACCATGTAGGCCGCGAACCCGAAGTCGCACGGCTCGTGCGCTTCGGCGCGCTGGCGGGCCACGATCGAGAACCCCCGCTCGACCAGCATCGCCTCCAGGTTGCGCAGCGGGACCATGTTGAGGTGCTGCGGTTGCAGGTACGGGCCCCACCACCGACCCATCACCCGCGCCAGCGACGACTCCGGATCGGGCATCTCGATCGACAGCAGGCCGCCGGGCTCGAGGACCACGGCGGCTGCGTCGAGCTCGGCCCCCGGATCGCGGGTGTGCTCGAGGTAGTGGTGCATGCTCACGACGTCGTACGCACCGGCGAGCCGGGGCGCGAGGTCCGGGAAGAGGCCCCGCTCGGCGCGGTCGACCCACCCCCGCCGCTCCGCGACCTCGACGCTCTCGGCCAGGTCGATGACGTCGAACCGGGCCGCTGGCCACATCCCGCGGGCCACCAGGCTGAAGTGCCCGTGTCCGCCGCCGACGTCGAGCCAGCGGCGCGGCGTGCCGTGCGCGGCCACGAACCGCGCCCGCGCCCCGTACTGCTCGCGCCCGGTGGCGCCGAGCAGCTCCATCTCCTCCTCGCCGACCCCGTCGTAGAAATCGCCGTAGTAGAACTCGAGGCCCTCGACGGTCAGCCGGGGGTTCTGGAAGACGTGACCACAGCCACGGCACTGCTCCAGGCTGAAGGTGCCCGGCTTGCCCTGGAGCATGTCCCCTGTGCGCACGCGCACCGTCAGCCGGTGGTCGCCACACGACGGGCAGTCGGACCGGCGCGGCTCGAAGAGCTTCTCGATGCCGTCCGCGAGCTGCAGCCGGTAGCGGTCGCGCCGCTCGGCGACAGCCGCGTCGACGCCCGGGCGCCGCCCCACCCGTAGCGCCCTCGACCGGTCGCACAACGCCCAGGGGACGCGCACCGGCACCCGCACGGCCAGGTCGCGCGGCTGGAACGGCGTGCCGGCGGTCGCCAGCCACGCCTGGGCGCCGAACGCGACGACGCCGGCCACGCCCCAGGCCCGACCGGTGACCGCCCGACCGCCCAGCACCGCCAGCCCGCTCGCGCGCAGGGCGAGCATGAAGGGCGTGCCCATGGCGTAGGCGGACTCGACGCCGGCGCGGTGGTGCGCCGCCGGTTCGGCCGGCCGCGCCCGCAGGCCCGGCGCCACCACGTGGCCCATCGACCGGGGGGCGAACCGCTTGAGGGTCTTCGTCAGGAGGTGCATGTCGACCGCGCTCAGTCCCTCGCGGTGGCGGACGCGTGCCCGGGCGAGCACGTCCGCGGTGACGACGAGCGCGTGGTCGGCCCCGAAGCCCGTCGCCAGCGGGTCCGCGGCGAACGTGCCGGGCACGATGCGCCACGCCAGCGCCAGCAAGGGCTCCACCGGCAGGTCGGCGGGGACGAGGTCGACCACATCGAGGCCCCGGCGCTGGGCGTACCGGCGGGCGGCCCGCACGGTTGCCTGGTCGACCGACACGCCCGCCGCGGTGACCAGGCGGTACGTCGGCTCCACCGGCTCGCCGTCGCACCCGTCGACCTCCTCGTCCTCGGGTCCGTCTCCGCGCTCGCTCCCGGGCCCGAGGACGTCGATCGCGGAGAGCCGGCGGCGCAGCACCGCCCCGTGGCCCAGCACCACCGCGACCACGAGCGGCGCGGCGGCTGCCCGGACCCGCCGGAGGCGGCGGGCACGGGTCACCCGTTCACCCACGCGCCAGACGGGCGAAGCGTCGACCGAGGTCCTTGCGGTACGACGCCACGTGCCGGACGAGCGCCACCGGGTCCCACGGATCGGCGGGGCCCCCGGCGGCATCCGCCGCTGCCAGCCGGACCGACCACGTGAGTGCATGGAAGGCTCCCCAGTACCGCAGGCGCTCGTCGTGCAGCGGCCTGCGGCCCGGGACGGCCTCGTACGCGGCGCGGTAGCCGTCGGTGATCGCGTCGCGCAGCGTCTTGAGCATCTTGCGCTGCCCGATGCCCTCGGCCAGGTACGGCACGGACCAGAACATGAGCAACGTCACCGCCACGTCGTACTCGGCGTCGGCGACGCGGGCCGCCGACCAGTTGACCACCTGGGCGCGGTCGGGCTCGTCCGGCTCGAGCCGCACCGACGCGGGCTGCATGTCGCCGTGGCAGACCACCGGTCGCGCCGCCGGGGGCGGCGCATGCGCGTCGAGCCAGGCTCGCTCCTCGGCGAACCGGCCGTGGAGACCGGTGCGCGCCAGCAGTTGATCGAGGTGGTCGAGCGGAGCGCTGGCGAGCCCAGGGGGCGCCGCCTCGGCGGGCAGGCCGTGCACCCGGGCGTGCACCTCGGCCATCCACCGCAGCAGGACCGGGATCGCGGTCGGGTTCTGCCCGAACTGCTCCATCAACGACACCGATCCGCCCTGGGCGACAACGAGGGCCCCGAGGTCCCCGCGGTCGGACTCCACCAGGCCGACGACGTCGGGCACCGCACACCCGTGGTCACCGCAGAACCGGTGCCAGGCCCGCTCGCGGCGCAGGTCCGGCAGCGGCGCCACCCGCACCACGACGGGTGCGGCCCAGGCCCCGTGGCCGCCGCCGGCGAGCCGGCAGGTGAAGGCCCCCGGCCCGTACCCGTCGACCGCGGGCCTCGGCGGCTCGGCCAGGATGGGATCGTCCACCAATGCCGCCCTGGCGCTCTCGGCCACGGCGCGCGCCGCGACGCCGCCGGGACCGACCTCGGCGCGCCCGCCGTCGCCCACGAGCGGCCCACCATCGGTCGTCAGTTCCATGTCGCCGTCCCCTTCCTGATCGCGCCCCGGGACGCAGCGCCCGCGGCCCGCCGTCCGAGGAGCCCCTCGAGACGCTCGGCGGCCGCCGGCGCGCCCCCCGCCTCGGTGAACGAGCGCTGCACCCGTTCGGCCCCCCGGCGGTACGAGGGGTCGCCCATGACGGTGTCGAGGGCAGCTCGCAGGCCGTCGGCCCCCACCCGCCCGAAGCGGACCCGCACGCCGGCCCCGGCGGCGACCACCTGCTCGGCGATGATCGGCTGATCGTCACGGATCGGCGCCACCACCAGCGGCAGCCCGTGAGCGAGCGCTTCGCACACCGTGTTGTGCCCGCCGTGGCTGATCACTGCGGACGTGCGCGGCAGCAGGGTCAGCTGCGGTACGCGCGGTCGCACGAGCACGTTCGCCGGGACGCGCTCGACCAGGTCGGGCGGGGCGACAACCACGCCCTGGGCGTCCATGCCCTCCAGCGCCTCGACCGCCCGGGCGAAGAAGCGCGCACCGTCCTGCCAGTTGAGCGTGCCCAGCGAGACCAGCACCAGCGGGGTGCCGGAGCGGAGCCACTCCCAGGGGAACGGCGTCGGGTCGTGCCGCCCGGCGAACGAGGGTCCCACCAGGGCGTAGTGGTCGGGCATCGGCAGCGGGCCCACCAGGGCCGCCGTCGTGAACGCCACGAGCAGGTGGGGCGAGAACCGCGGGTCGATCGCGTCGGCGGCCCGCCGGGTCAGCCCCGCCTCGTGCAGGTAGTCGACCATCAGGCCCCGCACCCACTCGCCCACCCTGCCCATCGTGGCCAGGGGATCGGTCAGCTCGGCGGAGGTCGTGGCCGAGGTGGCCCACGGCAGGCCCCGACGCTCGGCCACCGCCGCGCCCGCGAGGGCCTGTTGGTCGACCACCAACACGTCGGGAGCGAACCCGTCCACGGCCTGCTCGACGCCGGGGGTCATCGTGCGTGCCAGGGGCATGAGGACGTCGCGCCACAGGAAGCGCAGCGCCGCGGGGCCGCGCAGCCCCGAAGATCGCTCGGCCACCGCCGCCACGACCTCGGCGGGCACCGCGTCGTCGACGGGCAGGAACCTCGCACCCGGGCCGATCAGGTCGGGCACCACCTCGGGGTGCCCGGTCCACGCGACCGCGTGGCCACGTCGCCCGAGCTCGTGCCCGACGGAGACCGTCGGGTTGGTGTGGCCGGCGAGCGGCGGCACCACGAAGAGGAAGCGGCCCATTCAGCGGCCCCCGCCGGGCGGCCGGGCCGCGACGCGCAGCGCCGTGCCGGTGACCGCCGAGCCCATGCGTCGCTCGAGCTCTGCCTTGTAGAACTCCACGTGGTCCTGGTGCTCGGCGCCCTCACCCTCCTGCTCGCCCACCGCGACCTTCACCGAGCGGGACTCGACGGCCTCGCCCACCCGCAGCCGCGTGTACCAGTCGGCCACCACGGCGCGCACCGTGCGGGTGGCCTCGAACAGCACGGAATGGGCGCAGTCGACGAAGACGTTCATCTCCAGCCGCGGCAGCAGCGACTCGAGGTCGCGCGCCCGGTCGATGGCGTCGGAGTGCTCGCCGTAGATCGCCATTGCCGGCAGGTCCAGCCCGCGCAGCGCGTCGGCCGGCAGCGGTCGTGCCGCCCGCAGGTCGTCGACGATCGTCGTGTCGTGGATCAGGGCCTCGACCTTGCGGGCCAGGCGGTTGAGCTTGCGTCCGCCGAACTCGTCGAGCCACTGCTGCACGTCGGCCTCGCCCAGACCGAACCCGGCCAGTTCGAGGTCGTGAGCCACGTGGTCGCCCCATCCCTCGACCGCGACGTGCGCCTCGATGAGCACCAGGCTGCTCACCCGGTCGGGATGAGCGAGCGCGGCCTCGATCGCCACCAGTGCCCCGTAGCTGTTGCCCAGCAGGTGCACGGGCGCGTCGACGCCCAGCTCGTCGAGCAGCGCGATCAGGTCGGCGACCGCGTCCTCGATCGTGTAGCCGTCCGCCGGCCGTGCGCTGCGCCCGTGGCCGCGCTGGTCGTAGAGCACCACGTCCATCTCGTCGACGAGCACGGGCGCCAGGGTCAGGTACAGGCTCGACAGGTTGTCGACGAGCATGCCGTGCAGCATCACGACGACCTCGCCGCCGCTCCGACCCAGCCTCTGGTGGTGGAACCGCACGCCGTCGCGGGCGACGAGCTCAGGCACCCTGCTGCACCCCCGGTCGGTCGTCGTCGACCAGGCAGGCCCGGATGAACGCCGCCAGCTCGCCGACGGTCAGGTCGATGATCTCGTCGAGGTCGAGCTCGCCGAACCATCCGACCAGGTCGATCTTCTCGCCGTAGGTGAGCTGCAGCTGCTCGCCGAGCGCGACGAACTCGATGCTCTCCAGCTCGATGTCCTCGCTGAAGGAGCTATCGGCCGTGACGTCGAGGTCGATGTCGAGATCCTCGCCGATGACCTCGTGCACGAGGCGGGCGATCGTCGCGACGATGCCGTCGACCTCGACGTCGGGAGTGGTGGCCCTAGCGGTCTCTGACGGTGCTGACAATGAGATCACCTTCCTGTGTCGTGTGGACCCACCGGTCGTTCACCAGCGTCCAGTCGCCGTCGACGCGACGGATGACGAAGTCCTTGGGCCGTCCCTGCAGGCCGGTGCCGTCGGACTTGGCGGCGGCCTCCTTGACCGTCCACACCCGGGCCACCCATGCGTCGTGACCGATCCCCGCCCCGAGGGCCATCTCGTCCGCGGTCATGCACATGGCGGCGAACGTGTCGCTGCGTGGTTCGATCGTCTCGACGTCGATGCCGGCGTCGTCGTCGACCACCACGCTGGCCACCGCCACGCCTGCCCGATGGGACAGCGACACGGACAGCCGCTCGCCCCCCGGCGCGTCGACCACGGGCCGGCCCCGGTCGTCGTGACCGACCCGCACCTCCAACGGGAAGATCGGCCCGGCTCCCCGCTGCCAGAGCACGTCGCGCACGGCGTCCTTGACGGCGATCCGGCCCAGGATCCAGTCACGCTGGGCCTTGGGCGTCAGCGCGAAGTACTCGTCGCGCTCCTCTTCGCCGAGGTACCGGCGGGCCACGAGGTCGCGGCTCGCGCTCGACCGCCAGTGCTCGTCCATGTACCAGTAGCCGTCGCGACGCTCGGCGAGGAGGTTCTCCTCCGGGAAGGTCATGACCTTGAACACCGCGTTGGTGCTCTCGAACCGGCGGTCGATGAACTGCGTGAGCCGCGCCCAGAGCCGCCCGTCGCGCACCAGGTCGACGTTGCCCCGGGCATCGACTTCGTTGACCTCGGTGAAGCGGACGACGCACCCGAGCTCGGCACCCGGCTCCGGGTGGGGGCCGTAGAAGTCGATGCGGTCGATGCGCATCGGCAGCGCGATGCGATCCTCGGTCGAGTTGGCCTCGATCCAGTACCCGAGCAGCTGACCGGCGGCATCGAGCAGCGCCCCGGGCGCCGGCCGCGCGGTGACGGTGGCCCGCAGCCCATCGGCGCTCATCGCGTGCATCCCGGTCACGCCCTGGTAGCCCGGGCCGTGGAACATCCACCGCTGGTCGTACAGGTCGCGGGCCGAGTGCGGGGGCGGCCGCTCGTCGGTGAGCGGCGCAGTGTCGGGCGGGGGCGGGTCGGGATAGCGCTCGGCGAGCAGCACGGTCGCCCGCGCGTAGCCCTCGATGGCCACCTTCACCCGGTCGGGCGCCTCGACCACGGCCGTGATGTCGACCTCGACGGCCGGCTCGACCGCCAACCACCGCAACGCCCGCACGTTCTGCAGGCCGACGACGACCCGCCCGGCGCCCAGCCGGGCGGCCGTGTCGACGAACATGTCGATCATCATCGTCATGGGCACCACGGGGAACCGGTCGCGCACCGTGCCCGTGCCCTCCCGCTGGACGAAGAACGCGTGGTCGAGCAGCTCGGGCACCTCGGCGAGCGACAGGCGGCGCCGCTCGTGGTGGCGCTCCGGGCGCTGGCGGGTGGTGATCGGCGTGCCTGTGCCCGGACCCGCCGTCGACGGCCCTTCCGCGACCGCGCTCGGCGTGGACGGTGCTCCCGGGACCGGAGCCGATGCCACCGGCGCAGCGCCGGTCACCGGCTGCACCGCGCCGTTGCGCGCCGGCGCGCGCCACCGGGCCGGGCGGCCCGGCGCACGTTCGAGCACGGCCATGACCTCGCGCCCGGCGTCCTCGACCGCCCGCAGGGTGGCGCGGAACTCCTCGCCGACCGGTCCGCCCCACGCGCTGGCGTCGTCGGGGAGCGGGCCCGTCTCCGCGGGCACCGGGCGCTCGAGCGGACGGAGCCCGCCCCGCACGAGCGACGAGTCGAACCGCAGGACAGCCGGCCGATCGGACCCAGTCGGAGGCGGAGACGCCGGCCGCGGCGCCGCCGGCCGCACCGGCCCGGGCGCGGGGAGCCCGGCGCGGTCGACCCCGGGTCGCGGGGTGACCAGCCGGCCGAGAGGGACGTCCGCGCCCTCGACGAACAGGGCGGCCGCCACCCGGGACAGCTGGGCCATGCCCGACCGCTTGGCCACCGCGGCAGGCACCGCAAGGTGGTCGCGGTCGTGCAGGGTGTCGCCGACGAACCCGCCGACGCTGCCGAGGCCCGGCTGCACGAAGATGCGCACGCCGTCGTCGTAGAGGTTCTCGACCAGCTCGCGGAACCGGACCCGCTCGACGTAGAGGCGCCGGCCCAGGTCGCGCATGCCCTCCTCGTCGGCCGGGAAGCGCCGCGCGCTCACCGACGAGTAGATCGGAATGGAGCCCCGGTGGAGCGGCAACGTGCCGAGCGCATCCTCGAAGGGCTGGAGGTAGCGCTCGAACATCGGTGTGTGGAACCCCGTGCGGAACGGCAGCACCTGGCCCATCACGCGCTGGGCCTTCAACCGGTCCTGCGCGACCGCCACCGACTGCTCCGTGCCGCACACGATGACCTGGTGCGGGCAGTTGTCGTGCGACACCTCGATGTCGGGCAGATCGGCGATGGCGGCCTCGGCCACGTCGACACCGCAGCCGAGCGCCAGGAACACGAGGTCGGGCAGGACCATGTCGCCGTCCGCGATGCCGTGGACGAACCGGTCGATCGCCTCGCGCGTGACCGATCCCGACACCAGCATCGCCGTCCACTCGCCGAGGCTGTGCCCGACGACCACGTCGGGCTCGATCCCCAGGTGGCCGAGCGCCTCGGTGAGCAACCGGCCGACGTAGATGATGTTGGCTCCCTGGCGCTCGAGGTCGGACGTGCGGTCGATGCGCTCGCTCTCGACGCCGAAGTGGCGGGACACGTCGTCGACGTCGACCTCCGAGGTCGGCTCGATGCCCGGGAAGGCGAACGCGATCTTCCCGCCGGCGGTGACCAGGCCCTCCGGCGCGAACCAGACGTCGTTGCGTCCCCGCCACGCCTGCCCGCGCGCCACGACCTTGCGGGCGAGCTCGAGGCGCTTGGGGGTGGGCTCGGCGATCGCCAGGCGCACGGGCCCCCGCTCGTCGACCTCGGCGAGCGAGGTCCCGGCGAGCACGGCGTCGGTGTCCTCGAGCCGGGCGGCGAGATCGACCAGGTCGTCGGCTGCGCACACGAACAGGCGGGTCCCCTCGTGCGGCACCGCATCACCGGTGGCGTCGTCGGGTCGGCGCCGTCGCGGGCGCCCCCACCGGAGCACCGGTGGCTCGTCGTCTTCGCCCCGGTCGCGGTCGTGCGCCGACGAGCGCCCCACGTACGGCAGGGCACCTGCAACGTCGGGATCCCGCGCCTCGAGGATGACGTGCGCGTTGATGCCGCCGAAGCCGAACGCGTTGATGCCCACCCGGCGCGCCCGATCGCCCGGTCCCCCGTCGGCGCCCCCTCCGGGCCAGCCGCGTGCCTCGGTCACCACCTCGAACCGGCTCGGGGCGAGGTCGGGGTGCGGGTCGTCGCAGTGCAGCGTGGGCGGGATGATGCCGTGGTGCAGCCCGAGGGCGGACTTGATGAGGCCGGCGATCCCGCTGGCGGGCATGGCGTGCCCGATGTTGGACTTCACCGAGCCCAGGCCCACCGGGGCCTGCCGACCGTCGCCACCACGCTCGAAAACGTGGCGCAGGGTGGCGATCTCGACGCTGTCGCCGGTGCGGGTGGCCGAGCCGTGCGCCTCGATCAGCCCGACGGTCGCCGGGTCGAGGCCGGCCGCGTCCCAGGCGCGCTCGATCGCCAGCACCTGCCCCTTGCTCGCCGGGCTCATGAGGGTGGCGGCCCGGCCGTCGCTCGACACGCCGGTGCCCCGGATGACGGCGTAGACGCGGTCGCCGTCGCGACGGGCGTCGGCCAGCCGCTTCAGGACGACGATGCCGGTGCCCTCGCCGATGAGGATGCCGTCGGCGTCCCGGTCGAAGGGCCGGATCACGCCTGTGGGGCTGAGCGCCTTGAGCTGCGAGAACACGCTCCACAACGTGACGTCGTGGCAGTGGTGGACGCCGCCCGCGAGCATCAGGTCGGACCGCCCGGCAGCGAGCTCGGTGACGGCCTGGGCCACGGCCAGCAACGAGCTCGCGCACGCGGCGTCGAGCGTGTACGCCGGGCCCTGGAGGTCGAGTCGGTTGGCCACCAGTGACGCCACCAGGTTGGGCACCAGCCCGATCGACGCCTCGGGGTGCGACGGCCCCAGCGCCTGCTGGAACTGGTCGCGTATGGCGTCGAGCTGGTCGTCCCCCAGGTCGGGCACGAGCTCGCGCACGCAGGTGACGAGCTGGTGGGCGGTGCGCACCCGCTGCTCGAGCCGGGCGGTCGCCGGAGTGAGGTAGCCACCGCGACCGATCACCACCCCGACCCGCCGGGGGTCGGGTACGCCCTCGACGTAGCCGGCGTCCGCCAGTGCCCGTGCCGCCGTCGCCAGGGCGAGCAGCTGGTCCGGCTCGGTGCCCGCGGCGGCCACCGGCATGATGCCGAAGTCGGACGGATCGAAGGGGACTCCCGGGTCGATGAACCCGCCGCGGCGGCAGTAGAAGCGGTCGGGCCCGGTGGGGCGCGGCTCGAAGAACACGGGGTCGACGCGGTCCGCCGGCACGTCGGTGATGGCGTCGACCCCCGCGACCAGGTTGTCCCAGAAGGCGGAGAGGTCGGGCGCGCCGGGGAAGATCCCGGCCATGCCGACGATGGCGACGGGCTCGCTGGCCACGGTCAGGCCCCCATGACGTCGGGCCGGGCGCACATGACGACGACCTGGGGCTCGGGCGCGCCGGCTCGCAGCTCTGCCAGGGCAGCGTCGACGCCCGCGACGGGGTCGATCAGCCCGACGCCCCGCCGCTCGTACTCGCGCGCCAGCTCGGGCGACACCATGCCCGTCCCGGCCCACGGCCCCCAGTCGACCGCCACGACCCTGCTGCCCGGCATCGCCTGGCGGGCACGCCGGGCGATGCCGTCGAGCGCGCTGTTGGCCGCTGCGTAGTCGACCTGCCCGACGTTGCCGAACACGCCGGACACGCTGGCGAAGAGCAGCACGAATCCCCGATCGCCCACGGACTCCACGATGGTGATCGCCGGGTCGACCTTGGTGTCGAACACCCGGGCGAACGATGCGGGGGACTTGTCGCGGATGAGCTTGTCATCGCGCACGCCGGCGGCGTGGACCACCCCGTCGAGCCGGCCCCGCGTCGACCGGATCTCGTCGAGGGCCGTGGCCAGCGCCTCGGTGTCGGACACGTCGAGCGACCGGTAGGCGACGAACGCAGCGTGCTGCGCAAGCGCCGCCAGGGTTCCGCGGATCTCCCGGTCGGCGAGCACCCGGGCGGTCGCCGACTCGATCTCGGCCGGGCGGCTCAGCTCGCCGCGGCGGATGATCGCCTGGCGGACGGCGACGGCGTCGCTCGCCCCCGCGAGGTCGGGCGGCTCGTCGGCGAGCGGCAGCGCCGAGCGGCCGATGAGCTCGATGCCGCACCCCGTGCTGCGGGCCAGGCCGATGGCGAGCAAGGCGCCGATGCCTCGGGCGCCCCCGGTGACGACGACCACCGATCCCGGGCCGAGGTCGCGGTCCTCGCCGATGCCCGACTCGAGGCCGGCGTCGACGTCGAGCGGCCGCGCCGCGATCGTGACCGTGCGGCGCCCTGTCGCGGTGACCCCCACGTCGATGGGTGTGTCCCGGGCGACGAGCTCGACGAGGATGCGCTCGGCGACGTCGTCGGCGCCGGCGGACACGTCGACGTCGACCAGCCGCGTCGCCACCGAGGGCAGCTCGCGTGCGAAGGTGCGGACCATGCCCTGCGCGGCGGCGCCGACGGCCACGAGGTCGGCGCCGGGCGGGGTGCCGCCCAGCCCCAGGTGGCCTCCCGACCCGGTCACCACCACGATCCGGGCGGCGCCGGCCTGTGTGGCGGTCCGCAGGCGCGTGAACTGATCGATCACGGCGGTCGTGGTCGCACCCGCGGCCGGCGCCAGGGCCGTGAGGTCGACGACGGTGTGGACGCCGGCGGGCACCGGTTCGTCCGCGCGGACGCGCACCACGGTCGCGCCCGCCGCACCGAGCCGGGTGGCGACCCGGTCGGCGACGCCGGTGCTGTCGTCGACCACCGCCACCACGAGGCCGGCGACCCCTGCGGCCGCTTCGGAGGCGCCGGTGGCAGCCGCCGGCAGCTCGACCAGGCATGGCACGTAGCGCTGCGGGGTGGACGCCGCCACCGGGGCCGGTGCGACGGCAGAAGCCTTCGGCCCGGCGGCGGGCACGGCGGACGCCGCCGGTGAGGCGTGCTCCCCCACGCCCCGGCCGGCGGCGCCCGGCGAACCGTCCCCGGCCACGGCCGGGTCGTCGCGGTGGTCGTCGACCCAGTCGACGATGCCCCGCAGCGTCTTGATGAGCGCCAGCTCCTCGATGACGCTCTCGTCGACACCCGT
>JAFGPU010000040.1 GCA_016936035.1 Acidimicrobiales bacterium | reverse complement strand
CGGTCGCGGATCTCGGCGGGCGTGCCCGAGGCGAGGAGCCGTCCCTTCTCCATGATCCCCACGGCCGTGCACATCTCGGTGAGCTCGGCCAGGATGTGGCTCGACACGACGATGGTCTTGCCCATCGACCGCAGCTCGACCAGCAGGTTGCGCAGCTCGACCCGGGCCCGCGGGTCGAGCCCCGACGCCGGTTCGTCGAGCACCAGCACCTCGGGGTCGTGCACCAGCGCCCGGGCCAGCGACAGCCGCTGCTTCATGCCCCGCGACAGCGAGTTGACCATCGCGTCGCGCTTGGTGCCCAGGTCGACCAGCTCGAGCAGCGCGTCGAGCGTCGGCCGCCAGCGCGACCGGGGGACGTTGTACGAGGCGGCGAAGAACTCGAGGTACTCGACGACCCGCAGACCGTCGTAGACACCCATGGCGTCGGGCATGTACCCCAGCCGGCGGCGGACGTCACGGGCATGGCGGGCCGGGTCGAGGCCGGCGACGGTCACCGAACCGGACGTGGGGCGCAGGAGCGTCGCCAGCACCGAGAACGTTGTGGTCTTGCCCGCCCCGTTGGGGCCGATGAGGCCGAAGACGGACCCGCGCGGGATCTCGAGCGACAGGTCGCGCACCGCGTACAGGTCGCCGTAGCGCTTGGTGAGGTGGTCGATCCTGATCGCCGCCTCGGCGGGCGCCCCGGCGGGCGCGGGCGTGTCGGGCGATGCCACGACGGCGGCGGGCGAAGCCTCGGGACCCGCCCCGTCGCCGCTCGACTCGTCGACGGTCATGCCGCCCCCCTCACCTGCAGCAGCACGTTGCTGCCCAGCTCGGGCGACAAGGCCACCCGGACGTACACGACCCCACCCTGGTTGGCGCCGGCAGGCAGCGACGCGACCTGGGGCGGGGCGCCCGGATCGACGGGCGGACCGACCGGAACGACCGGGGCGACGGCCGGGCCGCCGGCGACGACCCTGCCGCTCGAACCGGCGGCGGCCTCGCCGTCGCTGTCGAGCTGCACCGTCGCCCAGCGCCGACCGTCCCACACCTCGGCCTGCGCCACCCCGCCCCCCGCCTCGAGGACCAGTGGCGTGGCAGCGTCCGCGCCCTCCGGCAGCGTGAACCGGGCCACGGCCCCCCTCGCCTCGCCCCAGTCGCGAATCTGGATCGGTGGGTCGAAGCGGGTGGCCCCCGGCCCCCGCACGAACTCGCGGCGCACCGCTGCGGCAGGCACGGCGCCGGCCGGCGCGTCGACGACGGTGCGCGCCACGAAACCCGTGCGTCCGCCGGCGATGCCCGAGCCGATCTCCACCGGTGGCGTCCAGTCGGTGGTCCAGCCGGCGGCGACCGCGACCCCGGGCGGGTAGGCGTCGATCTCGCCCGCCACCTCGGTGGCGTACACCGAGTAGTTCACGACCGAGTCGAGGTTCGGATCGCCCATGTCGCCGATCGCGTCGGACCACGGGCGCTCCACAGCCATCCACGGATCGGGGTTGACGCCGGGCCCCGTCCCGTCCAGCATCCACTCCACCTCGGCGCCCGATGCCACGTCGCCGAGGTCGGCCACCCGACCGGCCACGACCACGATGACCCGCTCGAGGTCGAACTCGGCGGTGTTGGTCACCGTGCCCGCGACCGTGCCGCCGGCCGCGGTGGCGGTCACCGCCAGCGGGCTGTCGCCGTCGACGCGGCCCCGACCGGTGACCATGCCGAAGTCGCCGGAGCTGAGCGGCAGCCGCACGCCCGGCCGCCCGTCGTCGCCGTGGATGGGCACCGCATCCGCGGCGACGCTCTGCGGGCCGCCCATGTCGTCGAACACCATCCCCTGCATGTCGCCGCCGTCGAACCCGCCCGCCTGCCAGCCCTCGGGGAACAGCGCCGTCGGGTCGCCGCCGTTGCGCGACACCAGCCCCAGGTAGCTCACGGCCCGGTCGCCGAGCGGGGACGCCTGCACCACGCTGCCGTGCGCCGCCCGCGAGTCGCTGCGCAAGCTGCTGCCCGCCGTGAAGGCCACGCCGGTGAACAGCACCGCCACGGCCGGCACCGCGACCCAGGCCAGGCCCGTGCGCCGGACGCGACGCAGCAGCACGAAGGTCACGGGACCGACCACCACGACGTAGGCCACCAGGAAGCCGAGCAGCCACCCGACGTCGGGGATGCGCAGGCCCGCGTCGCGCGCCACCGAGTCGGGCACGCCTGCGAAGCAGCACGTGCCGCCGCCCGAGAGTTCCTGGCGTCCGAACTGGCGTGAGGGCTCGATGATCGTGGCCCACTGGCCGCGGGCCGCGGCGCCGTCGGTGAGACGGACCCATCCGGCGCCCGCCGGGGCGCGGGCGCCCGCCGGCTGCCACTCGGTCGGCACGCCGGCGACCGGAGAACCCGGCGGAGCGTCGACGAGCAGCTGCCCTCCGGCCTCGACCCACTCGAGCACGTTGCGCTGCGCGTCCGCCGGCAGGGCGGACACACCGTCGGGGCCGGTCACGATCGAGCCCAGGGGCCCGAGGGCGCCCGGGGTCGCCAGGGCCTGGGCGTCGAGCTCGGTGAAGACCGCCCGCCCCAGGTCCATCGGCAGCGCCACCGGGTCGGGCGGCTGCGACACCAAACCGGGAACGAGACCGACGACCTCGACGTTGCCCGTCCAGCTCAGCGACGCCGCCGATTCGACGGTGTCGTCGCCGGTGCGCAGCACGACCCGGACCTCGGACGGCCCGACGACCCCTCGCCACTCGGTGGGGACCACGACGAGGTAGTCCTTGACGCTGCCGCCGGCGACCTCGACGGGCACCGTCACGGCCTCGCCGGGCTCGCCAAGGGTGTAGGGCGTCGCCGTGATCGTGCCGGTCACCAGCTGGTCGGCGCGCACCTGCACCCGGACGGGGATCGGTCGTCCCGGCACGATCTGGCCCTCGACGTAGCCGGCCTCGACCTCGACGGCGGTGTCGGCCGCCGCGGGCGCGGCGAGGGCCGCCAGGGTGACGACGGTCGCGCCGGCGAGCCCGGCCAACCGCCGTACGAAGACGATGCATGTTCGTGTCCGCCCTGCCACAAGCGCTCCCCCAGCATGGCCGCGTGCTCGTGCCCGAACCACGGGCCCCGGGCAAGCATGCCATCTGGGCGCGCCGTCGGAGCGTCAGGCGCCGTCGCCGGGCACGCGGATCCACACCGCCTCGGATGCCGCGAGCAGTCGCCCGTCCCGTCGGTAGATGCCGGCCCGGCCGTAGGACTTCCGGCCCGTCCGCCCGGCCGACTCGGCGACGACCAGGTACGGTTTGCCGGCGCTCAGGTCGCCACGCACCTCGGCACGGAACCGTCCGAGCAGCACCGTCTCGCCGCCGGACATGTTGACCCACGCCGTCGGGCAGTCGAGCGCCGCCCACACGGCGGCCGGCGTGAGGCGCCCGTCGGGCCCCGCGTGCGCCTCCTGCGCGGTGAACACGGCGGCCAGCCGGCCGGACCCGTCACCCACCGGCCCGGGGAAGATGCGCAGCCCGTCGCCCACGCCTCGCGCGGTGCCGCACACGAAGCACCCCGGGAACGGGTGGTCGTGGTGCCCCACGAACGCAGGCTCGGCCAGGAGCGCATCGCCCCAGTCGACCGGTGCGGGCGCTCGCACGACCCCCGGAGAGCGCCGGGCGGTCACCAGCAGGTCGTCGCCGATCGACAGCGTGGCGTCGTCGTCGGCCGCCCGCAGGTCGAGGGGCGTG
>JAFGPU010000316.1 GCA_016936035.1 Acidimicrobiales bacterium | reverse complement strand
GTCGATCATGACCACGAGGAACGACGCACTCGCGGACGCCCACGAACGCCTTGCCGCCTACCGCTACGTCGACGGCGTGGGGTTCGCCTTCCACGGACCCATGGGCGCCGAGACCCTGAGCACGATGGGGCACGACGACCTCGTCGCCGGCTGGGTCGAGGCCTACAAGGCACGCAACCAGCCGCTCGATGCCCCACCCACCGGCGAGGACATCGTCGCCGGCGACGAGGCCAGCTGGCGGAGCGCGCTCGGCGACCCGTCCCGCGTCTCGGACTGGGAGGTGCTGTTCGCCCGGCAGCTGCGCGAGCACCCCTGGCCCGCGGTGGTGGGCCGGTGGGTACCGCACCTGCTCCCCGGCTACGCGGGGGCACTGACGCACGGCATCATCCGCACGGCGCACGCGGTGCGGGCGCTGCCCGCGGAGGGACCGCCGTCGGACCTGCTCCTGCGCGAGCTCGGCCGGGGTCTGGCCTACTGGGCCGCCACCTACCTGCGCCTGCCCGGGCGGCCCGAGCTGCGCGGCAGGCTCACGCTCGACGAGGCCCTCCGGGCGCTGCCCCGACCCGAGCAGGCGTGGTCACCCATCGAGGCGGGCACGTTCGCGCGGCTGGGTGAGCTGGCGCGGTTCGCCGGCGCCGTCGAGGCGCTCGGTCCGCCCGAGTCCCTGGACGACGCCCTCAGCGACCTCACCGCCGCGTCGTGCCGCCTCCTGCTCGACAACCCCGGCGTCGTCCCGGTGGGGCCCATCCACGCGGTGACGCCGACGGCCGCGGCCCGGGTGCTGCTGCCCTACCTGCCGGACGTGTCGGTGGCGACCCTGTACGCACAGCTGTGGCACGTCAACGCCGCCATCGCCGCCGGGTTCACACCCGCGCCGGCGTCCACCGCCCCGGCCGACGGCGACGACGCACCTGTCGCCGGCGTCGCCGAGCTGGTGGCCCGAGCGGTCGAGCACCGCGACACCCACGTGGTGAAGTTCACCGAGGCCTGCGTGCGCGAGCACGCCCGCCGCCCCGACCCGGTCTACCTACGGGCGGCACAGCGGGTGATCGAGCAGATGCCGCCCTGGTGACCGGTTGCCGCCCGACAGCGGGGCACCGCCGGCGCGGCCCTACGATGCCCGCATGATCCGCGCCGGCTTCCTGTATCCCGGCTACGCAGCCGAGGACGACTACCCGCGCCTGGCGGCCATGGTCGATCCGCCGGTCGAGGCGGTGGTGGTGCACACCAGCGTGGGCGTCGACGCGCACCGCGTCGACGACCTGCTCGACCTCGGGGGTCCCGAGCGCCTCGCCGCCGGCGCCGCGCAGCTGCGCGACGCGGGCGTCGCCGTGGCCGTCTGGGCGTGCACCAGCGGCAGCTTCGTGTTCGGGGCCGAGGGCGCGCGCCGGCAGGTGCGCGGCGTGGAGACCGCAGCGGGGGTGCCGGCGTCGAGCACGTCGTTCGCGTTCGTGCACGCGCTCGCCCACCTGGGCATCGACCGGGTGGCGATCGCCGCGACCTATCCGAAGGACGTCGCCCTCGCGTTCGAGGCCTTCCTCGCGGAGCACGGCGTGACGGTGACCAGCGTGGGCGCCGAGGACGTGCTGACCGCGGCCGAGGTCGGCACGTTCGGGCGCGACCGGGTGCTGCAGTTCGTGGCCGCCGGCGACCATCCCGAGGCGGCGGCCGTGCTCGTCCCCGACACCGCGCTGCACACCGCGGCGTGGGTCGACGACCTCGAGGCGGCCCTGGGCAAGACGGTGCTCACCGCCAACCAGGTGACCATGTGGGAGGCCCTGCGCCTGGCCGGCAGGCGTCCCCGTGCCGCTGCGCTCGGTCGCCTCTTCGGTCCCCAGGTGTCGGACGGCTGACCACGGGCCTCCGCCCCCGTCGACCGCGGCATCGCCGGACGGGGGCGGCAGCCGTGCCGCCACACCGCGGATGGTCCGACCAGGTAGCCGTCAGTCGCTGAGCCGCTCCTGCTCGTCGGCGACGTGCTGCAGCAGCATCTCGGTCGACTCGGCCATCGGGTCGCCACCACCGAGCACCCAGCCCCTGACCTCGGAGCCCGGATCGGTGGGCAGGGCCTCGGCCGCGGCGAGCGCAGCCCACAGGGTCACCTGGTTCGAGGTGAGGATGGGGCAGCCGATCTCCTGCTCCATCTCGGCGATGATGCCCCGCGTGCGCAGGCTGGTGCAGCTGACGAAGACGGCGTCGGCGTCGGGGTGGGCGGTGGCGCGGATCAGGTCGACGATCGTGCGCTTGCTGACCCGTGACATCTCGCGCCGGATGCCCAGGTGGGTGGCCGACGGGATGTCGAAGCCGGCGTCGTCGAGGAAGTCGACCAGCTTGTGGGTGAGGCGCCGGTCGTAGGGCGTGGCGACCGCGACCCGGCGGGCCCCGATGGCCTGCAGCGCGTCCACCATGGCCCCGGCGCTGGTGATGGCCTGCCGGGCCCCCGCGTCGAGCATCAGCTGGCGGAGCCGGGTCTCGCCCTCGAGGCCGTCGACGAACGACCCCGACGAGCAGGCGTAGACGGTGACGGCCGGCTCGAGCGCCGCGAGCGACCGGGTGGCCCGCACCAGCACCCGGGGCTTGGCGACCGCGCGGGCGAGCGTGAGGCCCACCGGCTTGTCGAGGTAGGGCGTGCGGGTGAAGTGCAGCTCGACGTCGTCGGGCAGGTACCCCCAGTACTCCCAGTCGAGGCCGAAGTCGAAGGGCACGACCACGCCGATGCGCACCGACGGGCTGACCGGCTCGTACTCGATCGGAGCGACGTAGCGCCGGCTGGAGGGGAGGGGGCGGCGAACGTCTGGCTCGCCGGGCGCCGAGGTCGTGCTCACGGTGCCTCCACCCGGCGGAAGGTGAGCCGGTCGCCGGCGAAGCCGTGGCGCCACACGTCGTTGCCGGCGGCGGCGAGCGAGGCGAGGTCGTCGATGGTGGCGAACACGTTGCCGGGCACCCACCCGACGTCGCCGTTGACCAGAAGGTTGTTGCGCCCGTAGAAGACGGCCAGGTCGATGGCGCCGTCGTGCCCTCCGGTGGCCTCGCCGGGCTCGTAGCCGTACGAGCCGGTCGGCAGCTGCCCGGCGGCGAACGCGAAGTAGCAGACGTCGCCGGGCACCGGTGTCACGGTGGGGTTCTCGAGGCCCGGCTCGGACCCCGCGAACGGCGGAACGAACGTGTACAGCTCGTTGCGGGCGTACTTGGCGTGGAAGAGGTCGCCGTCGAGGGGGAGGGCGTCCCACACCGCCGCGCACGTGCGGGGCGCCTCGTCGTCGAGCAGCCGCGCCGTCCAGCGGACGTCGCGCTTCTCCAGGCCGATCTCGATGAACCGCGTCACTGCACAGCCTCCCAGACCCTTTCGCCCGCGCGAGCGTCTGCTAGATTGTCGACAATACGACAACGATACACCTCGGTGCGGGCCCGGAACCACCGCCCCGATCAGTTGTTCACGCACGAGAAACGGAGGGCCGACGTGGCCTCGCTCTCACCGCTGCTCCGCCAGTCCAGCCCCGTCCACGCCGTGCGCGGCGAGGGCGTGCACCTCTTCGACGAGACCGGAAGGCGGTACCTCGACTTCACCGCCGGCATCGGGGTCACCAGCACGGGGCACTGCCACCCGCGGGTCGTCGAGGCCGCCCGCCGGCAGGTCGGTCAGCTCATCCACGGGCAGTACACGACCGTGCTCCACCCGCGCCTC
>JAFGPU010000315.1 GCA_016936035.1 Acidimicrobiales bacterium | reverse complement strand
GCCAGCGGGGCTATAGCTCAGTCGGTTAGAGCGCACCCCTGATAAGGGTGAGGTCGCAAGTTCGATTCTTGCTAGCCCCACTCCCGCTGCCACGAGAACAGCCGTCGCACACGTCGATCACCGCTCGGCACGCTTGGTACTCCCGTGACGCCGGGCGTTGGGACACCCCGCTGGCACTGAACGTTTGTGGGCCGGGTCCACCACTTGGGGGTGGCGGCCTGTCGCAGTTCACCGGAATCGACGGGCGGCCGAGCTCCGGTTCGAACCAGCGGCGAATGGCTCGAACAACCGCGGATCGCCCAACGGACGATCCACCGCTACGAGCTCGGCAGGCATCACCAACGCCTCCGGAGGCAACAGCGCCTCCCACGGCGTCGGCCCGTCGCATACGGTGCGCAGGACGGGATGGTGGCTCCAACCCTCAGGTCTCAACTCACGTCTCGGGGCCATCATCCCCCGACCCGATTACAGATCGCGAGCACCCTTCCACACGCCATTTCAGGGGCACGTCGCTAGCGATCTTGAATCGCAACCACGACTGACCTGGCGTCGCTGAAGGCGTCCAACGTTTGTGTCGTGTCGCTCGGCGTCTCAGGGCTAGGCGCTAGGCGCGCCACGGAACCGTCAAGGGTGATGAGCCCGTCGAGCACCGATGGTGTCGGCAGGCTTCGCTCGACGGTCTGGTCGATGGTGCCGAACAGAACGGCGTCGGCCCCGACAGGCCCCGAACCGAGCTCGGCCTGCAACATCTCGAGGACCCTGCCAGCCAGCACGGGATCGCCCAACCAAAGCTGCTGTCGCCACGTATCGACAGCGGTAACGGACGCAGAGGACTTGACGATGGCGGGATCGGCGACCGTGATGACCATCTCGATCTGTTGTGCCGAAAGGTCCCCCATGTGCACGTCGCTACGCACGAGGGCAACCTCGGCAACGTGCCCGTGCACGACGACCTGAGACATTGCCGTCAGATGGTCGACACTCACTGGCGCACCAAGCACGAGACCCTCGCGCATGTCGTTGACGCCATCCAGGAAGGCACTGAACGACTCGACCGAGCCATCACCTGTCTGGCTCGGCTGGAAGGCGTGTACAGGAACATCCTCGGCGGTCATCCTGCGGCGGGTCGGCTCGTCCTCCTCTCTCCCGGATAGCTGCCCTCGATCAGCCCCTGCGGCCGAGACCGAGACGACCGCGACCATCCCAACGATCGCCAAGACACCTGCAGCGATCGTGATCCGTCTAGATCTTGACTTGAGCGACCTGAACTTCACTCGATAGCCCTTCGACAGGTGTGAGCATGCCAAGCGCGGAGTGTCGGCGCTGACCGCTGTCCTCGTCAGGACAGCAGCATCAGAGTCCAGTCACGCGATTCCACGAAAGCCGGGGCAGACCATCGCTGGTTCGATTCCAGCTAGCCCCAAACCCCCGCTGCCACGAGAGACAGCCCCCGACCTGGGGATCAGGGGGGTGGTGGAAGGGCGGTGATGGTTCCGCTGACCTCGCAGACCTCAGCGAGGGTGTTGAAGATGGTGCCGTGCCGCTGGATGTTGCGATGCAGCAGGTCGACGCGCTGTCGAGGCTCGTCGGTCACGACGGTGAGTGCATAGCTGATCCGCACGATCTTGGGCGGTCGGTCCTGGCGCTCGGCGGTGACCTCGAGTGAGGCGCTGTCGTAGCGGAAGGGCAGGATCTCGCCCATCCGCTCGATGTTCTTGATGATGCAGGCCGCGAACGCGGAGGTGAGCAGGTCCGCCGGGCCGGGCAGCTCGTGACCCTGGGCGGGGGACGAGTCGAACCGGACGATGGACTGCTTCGTGTGGACCTCTCCCACGCCCGTGCCGTGCGTCTCGGCGTGGACCGCGTAGGTGCGGGTGGGGTGGGGCGCGGCGGCGTCGGGCATGAAGTCTCCCGTCAGGTCATCGTGCGGATGATGATGGCGTCACCCTGGCCGCCGCCGCCGCACAGCGCGGCTGCGCCCGTGCCGCCGCCCCGCCGGGCGAGCTCGAGGGCGAGGTGCAGCGTGATGCGGTTGCCCGACATGCCGAGGGGGTGGCCGATGGCGATGGCGCCTCCGTTCACGTTCACGACGTCCATGGAGATGCCCAGATCATCGGCCGAGGCGACACCGACGGCGGCGAAGGCCTCGTTGATCTCGAAGAGGTCGAGGTCGGTCACCGACATGCCGGCCCGCTTGAGGGCGGCCTTGATCGCACGGGACGGCTGGTGGAGCAGCGAGGCGTCGGGGCCGGCGACCTGCCCGTAGGCGAGGATCTCGGCCAGTGGGGTGACACCGAGGCGCTCGGCCACCTCGGCTGTGGTGACGATCATGGCGGACGCGCCATCACTGATCTGGCTGGCGTTGCCGGCGGTGATGTGCCCGTTGGTGTCGAACGCCGGTCGCAGGCCGGCGAGCGATTCGATGGTGGTCTCGCCCCGGACGCCCTCGTCGTGTCCCACGATGAGCGCGTCGCCCTTGCGCTGGGGGACGGCGACGGAGACGATCTCGTGCTCGAAGAGGCCGGCGGCCTGGGCGGCGTCGGCGCGCCGGTGCGACTCGGCGGCCATGGCGTCCATGTGCTCGCGCTCCATCCCGTGGGCCTGGGAGTAGCGCTCCGTGCCCTCGCCCATGGCGCACTGGTCGAACGCGCAGTACAGGCCGTCGTACATCATCGAGTCGACGATGGTGCGGTCACCGATGCGGTAGCCGGCCCGCGCCCCGGGCAGCAGGTGCGGGGCGTTGGTCATCGACTCCATGCCGCCGGCCAGGACGATCTCGGCGTCGCCGGCTCGGATGCGACGGTCGGCCTGGTAGATGGCGTCCATTCCCGACAGGCACACCTTGTTCACCGTGGTGGCGGGCACGTCCATGGGGATGCCGCCGTTGACGGCGGCCTGGCGGGCGGTGATCTGGCCGGCACCGGCCTGGAGCACGTGACCCATGTACACGTACTCCACCTGCTCGCCGCGCAGGCCCGCCCGCTCGAGCGCCTTGGCGATGGCGACACCGCCGAGCTCGACCGCGGAGAACGAGGCGAGCGAGCCGGACAGCTTCCCGATCGGGGTGCGGGCACCGGACAGGATGACGACACGAGAGCTGCTCATGGTTCGAGCGTCCCCCTCTCGGGGAGCATCGCCTAGAGCCGAAGGTCCTGGCTCGGCCCGCTCACGTCGGAGCGCCAGCGACTGCGCCCGCGACGTGCACATCGCCGGCGTGTTCGCGCGCCGGCGATGAGTTGTGGACCCGCCGCCCGTCCTAGCTCGTGCCACGTGGTCGCGGTGGCAGGATCCGTGACCGGACACCCGAGACAAGGACACGACGATGCGAGAGCTCCTCGTCGACTTCATCACGTCCCTCGACGGCTACGCCTCGGGGGAGGGCTGGCCCGGCTTCTGGGGTCTCGAGGGACCGGAGTACCTCGCCTGGCTGGGTGAGCAACCCGAGGTCACGTACCTGATGGGAGCGAACACGTACCGGCTGATGTCGGGGTTCGCTGCCGGAGAGACCCCGCCGGGAACGGACGAGTTCACCGCCGACGAGGAGGCATCCGTCGACGGACTCACGCAAGCGTCGAAGGTCGTGTTCTCCGCCTCTCTGGAGGAGCCGCTGACGTGGGCCAACTCCACCCTGGTGCGCGACGACGCGGTTGACGCGGTCCGGGCGATGAAGGAGGACGGCGCCGGCCTCTTGAGCACGATCGGCAGCATCAGCCTGTCCCGGTCGCTGCTGCGCGCCGGGCTGGTCGATCGCTTCCGGGTCGTGATGTTCCCGGTGATCACCGGCGCCACCGGAGCAGAACGCATCTACGACGGCTACCCGGACGTCGCCCTCGACATGATCGACCACCGCACCTTCGACGGGCGCATCCAGCTGGTCGAGTACCGCCCCCGCGTCCTCGACCGCCCACCGCTCGACCCGACCGCGTGACGTCCCCCACAACCCAGTGAAGGTGAGAGGAAGGCTCCGATGCCGAAGGTGATCGCTGACATCACGATGTCGCTCGACGGGTTCGTGACCGGGGAGGGCGCCGACGAGCAGCACGGGCTCGGCGACGCACCCGAGCTCCACACCTGGGTCATGCAGCGGGACGCGGTCGACACCGAGATCCTCGAACAGGCGACGGCGCAGAGCGGTGCCGTCGTGATGGGGCGGCGGTTGTTCGACGTGGTCAACGGCCCCGACGGCTGGAACGAGCAGATGGGGTACGGCGCCGATCAGACGGGCACACCGCCGTTCTTCGTCGTCACCCACTCGCCACCGCACGACGTCCGGTTGGAACGCGAGCTGGGGATGCGCGTCACCTTCGTCGGCGACCTGGTCGGCGCGATCGACCAGGCGCGGGCCGCGGCGACCCAGGGCGACGTCGTGATCATGGGCGGCGGCGACGTCGTCGGCCAGGCGTTGGAACAGGGTCTCGTGGACGAGCTGCGCCTGCACCTGGCCCCGATGCTGACCGGTGGCGGCACGCCGCTGTTCAAGCCAGGGATGCGCCAGCTGTACCGGCAGCGCGACGTCCGCCCCTCGCGGAACGCCGTGCACCTGACCTACGAACGCGTGTCGAGGTAGGTCGGGACGTCGAGAGTGAGCGCGGGACCGGTTGTCCGATCTGCTCGTACCCCGCGCTCTGACTAGGGTGGACCGGCGAACGCGACACGCCCTGGCACGGGTGAGGTCGCTGGTTCGGTTCCAGCACGCCCGACGTCTCCGCTGTCCGCCCGATCTGGTGGGGTCGGGCTCCGCCTACCAACGAGGTCGACCCCATGGCACTTCTTCGACGTGCGCTCGCGGCCGTGGGCATCGCCGGCATCATCGCCGTGGTCCTCCGCCTGCGGGGCTCCGGTGGGACGCCGCCCCAGTCGGGGGGTTGGCGAGAGCTCAGCGGCCCCGACCTGCGGTAGCGGCGATGCGCGCCCTCGTCTGCGGCGCCGGCGCCGTCGGTGCCCGCGCCGCCCGCTACCTCGTGGCCGACGCCGGTACCGAACAGGTGCTCGTCCACGACACCGATCGCAAGCGCCAGGCCGCGGTCGTCGCCTCGCTCGGCGATCGCGCCACAGGCCTCGACCAGCCCGACCCCACCACGGCCGACGTCGTGGTGCTGGCGTCGCCCGCCGCTCGTCACGCGGCGGTGGCCCGCGCCGCGGTGCGCGCCGGCCGCCACGTGGTGTCGGTGGCCGACAGCGTCGGAGCCGTCGAAGACCTGCTCGACCTCCACGCCGAGGCCCACGAGCGCGGGGTGGTGGTGGCGGTCGGCGCCGGGTTCGGTCCCGGCCTGTCGTGCGTCCTCGCCTGCCACGCCGCCGCCGAGCTCGACACGGTCGAGGAGATCCACATCGCCCATCACGGCACCGGCGGGCCTGCCTGTGCGCGCCAGCACCACAGCGCGCTGCGAGGGGTCGGGCTCGACTGGCGCGACCACGCGTGGCGCCGCAGGCCGCCGGGCTCGGGGCGCGAGCTGTGCTTCTTCCCCGATCCCATCGGTGGGTTCGACTGCTACCGGGCGGCTCTGCCCGACGCACTGCTGCTGGTGCCCAGCTTCCCCGGTGTCAGCCGCGTCACGGCGCGCCTGGCCGCCACGCGACGCGACCGCTTCACGGCGGGCCTGCCCATGCTGCGCCCACCGCACGTCGAGGGGCGCATCGGGGGCCTGCGGGTCGAGGTCCGTGGTCGCCGGGGGCGGTCGTACGACACGGTCGTCCTCGGTGCGGTCGACCGCCCGGCGGTGGCTGCGGGCACCGTGGCCGCGTTGACGGCTCGGTGGGTGGCCGACGGTCGCGCTGACGCAACGGGGGCGGCCGGGCTGGCGACGCTCGTCGAACCGCTGCCGTTCCTGCACGAGCTGGCCCGGGCGGGGGTGCGGGCCGCCGTGTTCGAAGGCAACTGAGCACCGGTTCCGTCCCGACCGAGGTCGAGGACGCCTGCGGACTAGGGTCCCTCGCCGTGATCCGCCGCCGCGCCACCGTTGCCGCCGTCTGCTGCGTCCTGCTCGTCGCCGGAGCCTGTGGCGACGACGGCGACGGCGCCGCCGCCGGATCCGACGACGGCGCGCAGCGACGGTCGACCAGCGGTGGCGAACACGTCGGGCCCGCGTCCGAAGGCGTCGACGGCGTGCACGCCTACCGGGTCGACAGCAACGAGCACACCGAGGAGCCGCTCGCGTACGGCCTCGTGCCCCCCGTCGGGGGCGAGCACTTCCCGGTGCCCGCCACCTGCGGGTTCTACGAGACCGACCCTCCGCCCGACGAGATGCTGGTGCACGACCTCGAGCACGGCGCCATCTGGGTCGCGTACGACCCCGCCCTCGACGACACCCAACTGACGGCCCTGCGCGAGCTCGTCGCTCAGCAGGCCAAGGTCACCGCGACCCCGCACGACGGGCTCGACACGTCGCTTGTCGTCTCCGCGTGGGGCCGCCAGCTGCCGCTGGACAGCGTCGACGATCCCCGCCTCCAGCAGTTCGTCGAGACCTACCGCAACAGCAGCAACGCTCCGGAGCCCGAGGCCGCCTGCCAGGGGGTCGGCGAGCCGGCGGTGCCGTCGCCCGCAGCCTGAGGTCGCCGGCGGCCCGGGGTTGCCGACCGAGGAGTCGCCGCAACCGACGTGGCCAGCGGACGGACGCCGTCGGCAGGACGGCGCGGTCACCCTCACACGGTGACGGCGGCACGCCACCGCGCGAGGAGCGACCTGTCGCCGAACACCTCGAGGTGATCGGCGTCGTCGCGGTTCCAGAGCAGCAGCAGCAGGTCGGACGCCGGCCCCCGCACCGCGAGGTCGCCCTTGGCGTGCACCCGTTCCACCGACACGCCGGACTCCTCGAGGGTGGCGAGCCACTCGCCCCCACCGAGGCGGTCGAGGTCGTCGTCGGTGGCGTGCAGGTGGATGGTCTCGCCCGCCCCGGCCAGGGCGCTCGTGTCGCGCCACGGCAGGATCACCGCGAACATCTCGTCGATGCCGGCGACGGCCAGCGGCGTCGCGATGGGGGTGGGCGTGCCGGCCGCCACCTGGGCGTCGTAGCGGTGCAGCACGGTCTCGAGGGCCATGCGCCGCGGCCAGAAGATGGCGGGCTGCGATCCGGCCCACGTGTCGACCGTCGCGTCCGGGTCGGCCGCCTCGAGGGCGTCGACGAGCTCGTCGACGCCGGCCCGGAACCAGCCGATGACCGCTGCGCCCGGGGGCGCCTTCTCGACCTCGACCCCCTCGCCCCGGGCGACCCACCCGGCCGTCCACCGGTGCACGCGGCCCACGTGCGAGAGCAACCGCTCGCAGGTCCATCCCGGGCAGGTGGGCACGGGTCGGTCGAGGTCGGTGCCGGCGGCGGCGACGAGCAGATCGGCGTCGGCGCGGATCGACGACAGGTACGAAGCGCGGTCCATCGCCCCATCTTGGGACAGAATCGCGGTGATGATCGTCGATTGCGCGCTGTACACCGGGGGGAAGCGCCAACCTGGGCAGCTCCGGCTGCAGGATGCGCTCGAGGCGTGCCAGGCCGACGACGACTCGTTCGTGTGGATCGGCCTGCACGAACCGACCGAGGAAGAGTTCGACGAGGTGGCGGCCGAGTTCGAGCTGCACCCGCTGGCGGTCGAGGACGCGATCAAGGCGCACCAGCGCTCCAAGCTCGAGCACTACGGCAACTCGCTGTTCCTCGTGTTCAAGACGGCCCGGTACGACGACGAGGCCGAGGCGATCGAGTTCGCAGAGATCCAGCTGTTCGCCGGCGACCGGTTCGTCATCGCCGTGCGCCACGGGCAGGCGAGCGCGCTGGGCCCGGTCCGCCAGGCGCTCGAGGACGACCCGGAGCGGCTCGCCCTGGGGCCGGTCGCCGTCGTGCATGCCATCCTCGACCGCGTCGTCGACGACTACCTGCCGGTGCTCGACGGCCTCGACAACGACATCTTCGAGATCGAGGCCCAGGTGTTCTCGCCCGAGCGCAACAACCCCGCCGAGCGCATCTACAAGCTCAAGCGGCAGGTGCTCAGCCTGTATCGCAACGTCGAGCCCCTCATCGAGCCGCTCGAGCGGCTGCAGGGCGCGGTCCACCCGTTCGGGAGGGCAGGTCTCGACCTCGGCCCCTACTTCCGCGACATCCACGATCACCTGCGCCGCGAGGTGGCCCGCATCGAGATCCAGCGCGAGCTGCTCACCGAGGTGCTGGACGTGAACCTGGCGCACATCTCGGTACGGCAGAACGAGGACATGCGGCGCATCTCGGGCTGGGTGGCCATCGCCGCGGTGCCGACCATGCTGGCGGGCCTGTGGGGCATGAACTTCGAGCACATGCCCGAGCT